>JAIZWL010000009.1 GCA_021498125.1 Candidatus Thorarchaeota archaeon
TCAATCTGGGATCTTCTTCTGCGACATTTATTCAGATGAATTGTTTAATGATGAGTTTCGGGTGTTTCAATCCCCTCAATCTGGGATCTTCTTCTGCGACATTCCACAACAGTTCTATAGAGAGAAACAAGGTCAAACTGTTTCAATCCCCTCAATCTGGGATCTTCTTCTGCGACCTGATTTCAACTTACAGGGGTAAAGACAATGAACGAGAAGTTTCAATCCCCTCAATCTGGGATCTTCTTCTGCGACGGTGGGGATGCACTAGACTTATTGGCGGCTTTGTTACAGTTTCAATCCCCTCAATCTGGGATCTTCTTCTGCGACCTTTATATGGCTATCAATGACATTCCGATAGCAACGGAGTTTCAATCCCCTCAATCTGGGATCTTCTTCTGCGACCTGATTTCAACTTACAGGGGTAAAGACAATGAACGAGAAGTTTCAATCCCCTCAATCTGGGATCTTCTTCTGCGACGATATAGATGAAACCACTCAGAATCCAATAACCCTATATAAGTTTCAATCCCCTCAATCTGGGATCTTCTTCTGCGACACAGGCTCCCGTGGCTATAGGATCTCCAGATATCCACCTCAATAGTTTCAATCCCCTCAATCTGGGATCTTCTTCTGCGACTTCCCTATGCCGGGGCCCGTTAGGGCACCGCCTGGTTTCAATCCCCTCAATCTGGGATCTTCTTCTGCGACTTGTGGCCACAGCGTTTCCAGCTATTTCGATCCTGATTCGTTTCAATCCCCTCAATCTGGGATCTTCTTCTGCGACTGCATACTGTTGATATGAGGGTAGCGGAAAGCCCTACATTGTTTCAATCCCCTCAATCTGGGATCTTCTTCTGCGACTTGAGTTGCATCTTGTGGCATCAGGATTACCATTTACGTTTCAATCCCCTCAATCTGGGATCTTCTTCTGCGACAATCTAGCCCGTTGGGGCATGGCCCGAGATGAACCATCCTTGGTGTTTCAATCCCCTCAATCTGGGATCTTCTTCTGCGACACTTCAAAGCATCCAAGAGATGTAGAAAAATTCCTTATAGTTTCAATCCCCTCAATCTGGGATCTTCTTCTGCGACCAATATGTGAGAAGTGTGTGGTTATGTAGACAAATAGTTTCAATCCCCTCAATCTGGGATCTTCTTCTGCGACCTGCGTGATTTCGTCCCTTGCCAATTTCATTTGAATTGCAGTTTCAATCCCTCAATCTGGGATCTTCTTCTGCGACAGGCCAATCATGGTTTTACGTATAGTCACCACGGAACGGTAAACGGTTTCAATCCCTCAATCTGGGATCTTCTTCTCTGCGACATTGTAAGCGGGCCTGACCGTCTTCAAGGGAGCTGTGGACCTTTTGGTTTCAATCCCCTCAATCTGGGATCTTCTTCTGCGACCGTCATGGTCAATCTCATCCCTCTCACAGGGAAGATAGGTTTCAATCCCCTCAATCTGGGATCTTCTTCTGCGACTGGGTTTGTTTTGCATATGGAGATTGATTCTCCGATTAAGTTTCAATCCCCTCAATCTGGGATCTTCTTCTGCGACTAATCGCCCATATGCAATAGTGTAATGTTCCATCGTGTCAGTTTCAATCCCCTCAATCTGGGATCTTCTTCTGCGACATTTATTCCAGATGAAGCGTTGAATGAAAGTTTCGCGGTGTTTCAATCCCCTCAATCTGGGATCTTCTTCTGCGACATTCCACAACAGTTCTATAGAGAGAAACAAGGTCAAACTGTTTCAATCCCCTCAATCTGGGATCTTCTTCTGCGACAAGGATGAGAAGCAACGGAATAGATTTGTGCTAGTCATGTTTCAATCCCCTCAATCTGGGATCTTCTTCTGCGACTTGGGTAAGGTTGGTGATGGAGCATTTCCACGCTCGAAGTTTCAATCCCCTCAATCTGGGATCTTCTTCTGCGACGAGAGAAGACCACTATTAAGTTATTTGGTAGCAGTCTTGTTTCAATCCCCTCAATCTGGGATCTTCTTCTGCGACTGTCCTCAAAGCGTTCCCGCGAAAATTGCTGTCGAGAAGGTTTCAATCCCCTCAATCTGGGATCTTCTTCTGCGACCCACTTCCACCCTCAAATGTGGGTTGCTACTTACGACGTTTCAATCCCCTCAATCTGGGATCTTCTTCTGCGACTCCACAACTGGTACACAGGGAATGAATAGTGTTGAGGCTGTTTCAATCCCCTCAATCTGGGATCTTCTTCTGCGACTATAACTATTTAGTAGGTAATTACATGAGAAATACGTTTCAATCCCCTCAATCTGGGATCTTCTTCTGCGACATTCATTAAGATGTGCATCAGTACTGATGCGTCTGTGTTTCAATCCCCTCAATCTGGGATCTTCTTCTGCGACTCCTCGGAATGGCTACGTTCTCGGCGGTGGTACGCAGTTTCAATCCCCTCAATCTGGGATCTTCTTCTGCGACTGGGGCCAAAACCCATGAAAAATAAGGAAAGGGGTCCTCATAAGTCTTTGTGGGGTGGTGCAATGTGGTGATGCCGATTTTGCAAGGTCCTTTATAAGGATCACCACACTTTATAAAGGGCAACCGTCCGCGACCCGAACACGGAATGGTCTGAGATAGATCGTGAGGATAGCGATTGTCGTCTGCTGATGGATCTCAACTGCGGGACGGGAGTGATATATGATCACGGAACTGGGTGGCGTTTAGCAGGTATTTTGTCGGGTGGTAGGGATGAGGGAACAGATAAATGGTAGTAACAATGAGTCAGGTACCGCGAGGTGTGTGCAGAAATGAGAGTTCTGGTTACCGGAGCAAGCGGATTTATCGGTCGGCGATTATTGGGTCGCCTTGTTGAGGAAGGCCACGAGGTCTATGCGTTCGTACGCAGGACGAGTAACACGCAGAATTTTCCTGATGGCGTAGAGATTCGGGAGGGTGATCTGCTGGATGCGCCTTCGATGGAGGCGGCTGTCAAGGACATGGAGGCGGTGCTTCATTTAGCGGCGTACTTTGACTTCTACCCGAGCGATGTTGATCTCCTGTACAAGGTCAATGTTGATGGGACGCGGAACCTGATGAACGCCTGTATCGGGACCAGTGTTGAACGTTTCATCTATTGTTCGACGACCGAAACCATAGGCCCCGTCCGCTATCCGCCGGGCAATGAGGATACCGAGTTGAGACCCCAGTTCGATTACGGGCAGAGCAAGGTCATGGCGGAGAAGATCGTGCGGGAGATCTCGCGGGACACGGGACTGACGCATATTATTCTGCGGCCGACCGGAGTCACAGGTGAGGGTGATCTCTATACTGGGTACGAGTTGATCAAGGCCATCAATGATGGTGCGATTCCCATACTTCCTGGCAGTGGCGAGAGGCACATCATGTACACATACGTGGGTGACGTGGTCAACGGATTTGCGATGGCCCTGACATCCAAGAGTGCAGGGAACAACACGTTGATCCTCTGTCCTGATGAGCCGATGAAGTACAAGGACTTGATACCGTTCATTGCTGACACTCTTGGTGTTGAACCTCCGAAGAGGCGAGTTCCGGTATCAGTGGCCAAGTTGGGTATTGCGTTGATGAGTCCATTCAAGAATCGTGGGCGGACGACATTTTTGTGGCACACTAAGACGATTGAGAGTATGGACCAAGACCGATGGTACACGAACGAGAAGGCGAAGCGTCTTCTTGGTTGGTCTCCAGAGTTATCGATGCAGGAGGCTATTCGAAGAGCCATCACTTGGTACAAAGAGAATGATTACCTGTAGAGGAGAGAATCACCTTGGACCCCTTGATAGGACTACTACTGATCATAACACCGATAGTGCTAGCATTTCTGATGCTGATCGTTCTCAAGAAAGCGGCCGATGTCACTGGAGTGGTCGTCTGGCTCGTGACGCTCGTCATTGCAGTCGTTGCTTTCCAGACTGATATCGGAGTCGCACTGGTATCCAGCGTTGCGGGAATTGTCAAGTCCTTTCCGATCTCGCTGATGGTTGCAACATCCATTCTAATGATGACCTACATGCAGGAGACCGGATCACTTCAGCGTCTCATTGTGTTCTTTAAGACGCTGGGTGGCGGGAGCAAACCGATGCAGGTGATGCTCATCAGCCTTGGCCTTGGTCTGTTCTTGGTCGGTATCGGCGCAACGCCAGTCACTATGTTGCCACCTGTCATGCTGGCTCTGGGCTTTTCCCCCTTGGTGGCTGTGGCCCTTCCTTCGATCGGATACGATCCTCTCACGACCTTTGCCTTGCTAGGAGTTCCTGTCAAGGTCTTTGTCGGAGAGTACAATCAGGCATCTGGAGCCGCCCTCACGCTCTCTCAGGCAGGTGAGGTCTTTGCCATGTTCATGCCCGTAATCACCACAGGGATTGCTATCTCAATGCTCTGGATTGCTGGTGGTCGCAAGTTGCTCTTTCAGAAAGAGAGTCTGTTCTTGGCAATCATAAGTGGTGTGACCGCTGGAGGGGTTGCGATCGTTGCGAACAGTCCTCTTGTTCATCAGACGATTCTCACGAATGTCTATGCTGGAGCAGCAGTCATCTTTGTACTGTATGCATACACGCGCCTCCAAGGCAAATCGATCATTGATCGTAGCGGGCTCGACGAGAAGGACCACGAGGTCGAGCAGAACATGAGACTGCGGAAGGCCAGTATTCCGTGGACGATTCTTGTCATTCTCTGTCTGGCGACGACTTTGATAGAACCGATCAGGACTCTGCTGATGGTTCAGCTTGATTGGGTCGTTCAGGTCGGACCCTATCCTCATCCTATTAGTACGAAGATCTTGTGGCAGGCTTACACCCTGATGTTCATCGCGCTCATCCTATCATTTCCGTTCTTCAAGCATGACAATGATACCATGAAGCGCACCTTTTCCAAGTTCATGCAACGTGCTCCACGCCCCGTGCTTGCTGCGGCCATCTTCTTTGCGATGGCTGAGGTGATGAACTACAGCGGGTATATTCCCAGCCCCACTGGTTGGGTGGAGCCCAGCGACCCAAGCAATAACATGATCTATCTCTTGGCCTCGATGACTTCGGCGACACTCGGTTCCACGTATCCCGTGACAGCTGCATTTCTTGGTCTGCTTGCTGGATTCATCTCCGGTTCGGAGACCTCTGCTATTGCTATGTTCACCCGATATCACTATGAGGCAAGCTCGATGATCGGTGCGAATGCGGTGGTTGTTGCCGCCTCGAATGGTATAGGTGGCGGTCTCGCAAGTGTGATCAGTCCTGCGAAGATACAAAACGCGGCGGCGGTCATTGATGAGATAGGTATCGAGGGTGAAGTGATTCGGTATGGTGCTGTGGTCGCAGTACTCATGACTGTGGCCGTTGCAATACTGACGATGCTATGGGCCTTCGCGTGACGATTTTATTTAGAGCATGGTATTGAAGAGCCGCAACTACCGCGGCTCTATTATATTATTTAGATTGGGGGTGGGATCACAAGCTGAAATGCGATATGGCTCATATTGCGTGTTTGCTGTCTTGTAGGCGATCCACGTTTGAATGCGTTGCTCTGGTGCAGGCGAGTAAAGACAATCGATCTGTACCATCATCTTTGCCTATCGGAGAGTTGGTCAAGTATGATCTCTAAGGTACGTGATGATGTGTGCACGTGCGCTTGACTACTTTTGTGTAGATTGAAAGTCCTTGAGATAGATGACAAATGCACCTATTGCAAGTAGTAATCCCCAGGCCACATCTAAATTTGCGACAAGCATGGTTATGATCGAGATGGCTACAGGAAGCGTGAGTAACACGGTGAAGGTCCGCTCATTGAATTTATTTATATACTTACAATAGATCCAATAGATGACGGGCAACCACAAGAGGGCCTCGATGAGTATAGTGGTCGGGGACAGCGGAGGAGACCAAAAGATCGCAAACTCGCTCGTGCTAAATGTCAGCATTAGATTCAGAGCGATGAATATCAGTTCAGTCTTTTCACCAAGTAGGCCTCCTGCGAAGTATGATTGGTGCAGTCCATACCATGGTGTGAGATAACTGAGTAGCAAGAGTGTTATTGATAAGTTGCCTTTTTTACTGAGGAACGATCTCAACTTGAATGGTGCTGCTGCGCGTTGAAGGTGAACCATCAGGACAACGAGAATGCTTATTGTGAATACAACCAAGAACAGTGATCCCGCGGACATGCCAAATCCTGCAAAATCAAAGATCGGCCAATGCACGCTGAGTCTCCATGTGTAGCTTGCATTGATGGGTGTGTAGCTCTGGTACCAATACACGTGATCAGAACTCTTTACGGTCAGTAGCACAGAGATTATCGTGACGATGTCTGGGAGATAGACAAAATCGGGTACCATGGTCGGTGAGCGTGCTATTCTGTGATAGATGCTGTCTACGGCATCCTCGCCGAAGATCATCCATTCCAGTGATTTCTTGGGCGCGATGTCGAGATATAATCGGGTCGTAGGGACCGTTACTTCAATTGCTCGACTTGTGGTCTGAGATGTGGTGAAATTGAATGTCTGACTCGTGGCCAGAAAGCAACCTCCTCTGTGCCATCCGAAACTGCATTGAAAGGTGTCTATGGGTAGATACACGGTGTCGTTGACGCGACGAGGATAAATCAGTGCAGAAGTGCTGGTCGTGTTCAAGGTCATGTTCAGTCCGGGCCAAATGGCAAGATTTCTACTTGCCGAGTTATTAAATATATTTTCCCCGTCGCTACTCAATACATTCAAAGTTGCCGGGATTAGAGGCTGAGTTGCATGAGCCGTGACTGTGACTGATTCGATCTTTATGGTTGCACTGGTTTCGATATCAATAGTGACATAGAACCCGATCATACATGCCCACTGTTCTGTCAATAGTCGAGTCTCACTGACTGGTGCATCTACTGTGACCTCGAACGTGCCGGGTTCTTGAAATCGAGTAGTGTTTTCATCACTTGAGATGTCGGTCCATTTATTCTGAAGGCTTGATTCTAGAGCGATCTTACAGGCACCTGCCAATAGCCGTCCTTGAATGGTGACTCTGAGTGAATCGAGAAACTCAATGGGCACGTTTATTCTATTTCCAAACGTGAGCCGACTATTAACAATCTCGAATGTGGAACCGTTTTGATCTATGCCGTATCTAATAATATTTGATCGGCCAAATGAGAGGGGACTTGAATCGAGTTTCCACTCGTCGGTCGCACGAAACGGCTCGGCTCTAAATAGTTCTAATGATGTCTTGGCGGGACTTGCATGAAGTGGAGTGATCTGGTAGTCGCTTTTGGCCTCGTTGGTTCCTATGTTGAAAACTCCAGATTCCGGTGTGATTGGATTCTGGGTCATGACTACAATTGTTGCGCTGACTAGAGCTGCACAGATGATCCCAATTGCGCAGGCTTGGTATATCCTCCGCTTTGTTGCAGTACGAGATTGGACTATTGACATCGCTCTCGGGACTCACTACAGTCAAAATGAATAATAGTCTAAGTTTTAGACCACAGTTGGTTACACCGGGCACTCATGGGTCACAAACGGTCACAAACAGTTTCACGCCAGTAGCCTCCCGCCAACGGTAATGATCAAGATTACTTCTAGTTCTTAATTGAACCAAATAATACTTGACCGGACTACTGATATAAGTGGATCATACGAGACCTCGCCACAGTCGATATACTTCGGTCCAGAGGAAGACCATTGCAGAGATTCCTATCGTGAGGGCAAAGACGGAGTGAACCGAGTAATCGACCACCCCAAGAACCAAGTAAAGTAGTACGAGACCTGTGATGAATGAGGCATATATCACATTTCGGGGTATTGCTCTATATCCTACATAGATGTAGTTGTTTAGAAATCCGAGATTCGCTTCTGGCCAGATCTGATATTCTCCGTCAAGGGTCCGTTCCACGAGATTATAGTCGATCAATTTGTCGAGATGGTAGATTGCGACACTGTGACTACTTAGGTTGAGTTGTCGAGCAATATCGCGAGGACCTACTGGCCCTCTATTCCCAAGTAACATGATAAGCACACGCCACGTAGTGGGTCCTAATTGAAGGACCAATGGCAATTGTTCTCCCTCAGACTTTCGTGACCGCATCTCTATCATTCTATTGGGCATCATTGTTTGGCAATAATTTTATCGATTCTTCTGTTCATCTGTCGTCTAAACATTCGAGCAGAAAGAGGGGAGGTCTCCTTGGACTACTCTCTACATATGTCGTATTTTGAAGAGAGTGTATGGTTAGTCTAGACTTGCTTGGGAAATTGTTTTGAGGCACGACGTCTCTCTATTGTTCTACGACCTACCGGAGAGTGAACTCCCTGCGATTAATGGAACCGACACAGATCAAGGATCTTGCTCTAGAGAATCGACTCGTGATGCTGGCCACCCATCTCGGATATTGCGAGAACGGAGAGGTCTCTGACAAGCTAGTGGGGTTCTATGCTGAACGAGCCCGGCATCATCCCGGGCTGATCATTGTTGGCGGTTGTTATACCGAGCATCTTGGCATGAGCCTCCCCACCATGATCGGCATCTCTGAGAATCGACATATTGCAGGGTTGCGAAGACTTGTCGATGCCGTTCATTCGCATGATGTACCTATTGCTGCTCAACTCTATCATGCAGGACGATATGCGCACTCGCTGGTGATCGGAGAGCAGGCGGTCTCTGCATCGCCAGTTCCGTGTAGACTGACCCGTGAGACCCCGCGCGCCATGACACTCGAAGAGATCAAGCAGACGATTGAAAATTATGGTGCTGCCGCATCACGGGCAAGAGAGGCAGGCTTTGACGCAGTTGAGATCCTTGGTTCAGCAGGTTATCTCATCAATCAGTTCTTGGCATCGTGTACGAATCAGCGCGATGATGAATATGGTGGCGATCTTGAACAGCGAGCGCGTTTTCCATTAGAGGTCATCAGATCGGTTCGTGAGGCTGTTGGTCCAGACTATCCTGTCCTCTATCGAATGAGTGGGGCCGATTTTGTGGACGGTGGTCTCACCCTTGAAGACAATCAGACTCTGGCTCCGAAATTTGTGAAGGCGGGGGTCGACTGTATTAATGTGACTGGAGGCTGGCACGAGACCCGCGTTCCACAGATCACTATGGATGTGCCCCGCGGTCACTTTGCCTATCTTGCAGAGGGAATCGCTGAGGTGGTGGACGTTCCTGTGATCGCATGCAATCGTATCAATAGCTCGAGTGTGGCTCAACATATTCTGAATCGCGGGAAGGTCCAGCTCATAGGGATGTCCCGTGGGCTCATTGCCGATCCTGAACTGCCCACCAAGATTCGGGAAGGACGAGCCAGCGAGATCCGGATGTGTATCGGTTGTAATGAGGGCTGCCTTGATCGTGTCTTTGCGATGGGTGCTGTAACCTGTGCCATTAATCCTCTGGCAGGGTATGAAGACACAAGAACGATCGGGCCTCCGGGTGACGGGCGGATCGCAGTGGTTGGTGCAGGCCCTGCGGGTCTTGAGGTCTCACGGGTTCTTGCACTTCGAGGGTTCCAAGTAACACTGTTCGAGAAGGAGTCGCGGCCTGGTGGTGGTCTTCTTCTGGCGTCAAAGGCTCCTGGTCGTGGAGAGTTCATGGCCTATGTGACGCATATGTGGCGTGAGATGCGCAGGTTGGGGATTGATCTACGGCTTGACACTCGGGCCACGGCGGACATGATAGTCGAAGAGGGTTTTGACCATGTGTTTTGTACAACAGGAACTCTTCCCGCAATGCCACCTATTGATGGGGTTGAGGCTCCCACAGTGACCACTGCTGTAGATATTCTGAGCACTGGAGTCACTGAAGATGATCTCGTTGTAATAGTTGGGGGCAATGTTGCTGGGTGCTATGCAGCGCTCTATCTCTCGAACATGGCAAAGAGTGTAGAGATCTTGGACAGGAGTAATGCTATAGGCATGGGTCTAGGTCGTTCGACACGATGGGTGATCCTGAAGGAATTAAAACGGCGAGGCGTCAAGATGAGTGTTGGGATGAATGTGATCCAAGTCACTGGTGACTACGTTGTGGTCTCCAGAGATGGTGATTCGACATTAATCCCTGCAACGGTCATTGTCATGGCTGCGCCTCCTCAGCCGAATCGCCGTCTGCCTGAAGAGCTTCAGAAGCGAGGGGTTTCGGTTTCTCTTGTTGGAGCCGTTGAGAGTACTACCAATCTCCTTGAGACCGTCCATTCCGCATTCGGTGCCGCTGCTCGATTTGAACTATGATGAGTTCATTGTTGAGTCTTGATATGGTGTTCGACCGTATCTGAGTAGTTGTCTGCCGATGATGCTGACGGTTTCCTTAGTGACAACGCATATATGGGGATGACCGTTCGGCTCGATGCATGAAGCATATTGCGGTGCTCATCTCTGGCCGGGGCACCAATCTTCAGGCACTCATCGACGCTCAGGCACGAGGGGAGCTGGGCGGAGAGATAGTCATCGTCATCAGCAACAAGAGTAAGGCATTTGGTCTAGAGCGGGCAAGACGTGCAGGGATCAAGACTGCAATCATTACAAAGAAGCAGTATCCTGATCGTGAGGCGCATGATCGTGCTGTTGTTGCAGTTCTTCGGGAACATGATGTTGACCTTGTTGTGCTTGCGGGATATATGCGGATTCTGACTGAGACCTTCATCAGAGCATATGAGAATAGGATCATTAACGTACACCCGGCTCTTCTCCCTGCCTTCAAGGGTCTCAAGGCCCAGTGGCAGGCAGTAGACTATGGTGTGAAGGTTTCGGGATGTACTACCCATTTTGTAGTGCCGGAGATGGATGCAGGACCCATTATTCTTCAGTCGGCGGTACCGGTACTTGATGACGATACCGGTGAGTCCCTTGCAGAGCGAATCTTACCCGAAGAGCACGCGATCTTGGTGCGCAGTGTAAGACTGTTCTGCGAGGATCGATTACGAGTAGAGGAACGGCGTGTACGTATAGTGGAGCAGGTGAAATAGTGTGTGTGGTGTTCTTGGAATATTAGGATCATATGGATTGGCTGCGTCGAGAGAGCTCCTTCTCTTGTTGGCGCATCGTGGTCAGGATGCCTCTGGTCTCCTGTGGACTGAGAACGGCGGCTTTATTGAGGCAAAGGCAATGGGCAGTCCCTCTCGGATCGAGGTGCCTCCGGATGGGGCCTCGCTCATTCTCGGAAGTACACGGTATCCTACATCTGGGCGTCGTGTGGTGTCCCAAGCCGAGTTGGTCACATTTGTTGGGCCCTTTCAACGAGGGAACCTTGCTCTGACACATAATGGTAACATCACCAATATTGCCGCGCTCACGGATTCTCACTATGACTGCGATGCAGAATTCATCATTGACCGTATCAATGATTACTTGAAGGAGAATGATGGCGACTTGCCCTCTGCATTTCGAATGCTGGATGAGAACGTGGATGGTGCTTACAGTCTCATTGGGATCTATGATGGTAAACTGTTTGTGTACCGCGACCCTCATGGCTTCAAACCGCTTGTATTCGGACGAAAGAGCGGTCTTGTGATCGCTGCCTCTGAGAGCATTGTTCTTGATATGGCCGGTGTCCCTCTTGAGCGTGATGTGTACCCTGGAGAGCTCTTGATCTTTACACAGGACGGTGCGATGCAATCGTACTCTATCTCGCAGAACGCCACTCACAGTCATTGCTTCTTTGAGTACGTCTACTTTGCCCATCCGGCCTCACGGATGGAGAACCAGCTTGTCTATGATGTTCGATTCAGACTTGGGCGAGCACTTGCCACCGAGTTCAAGAGGCGCGGCCTTGAGATCCCCGATTATGTCACTCCCGTCCCCGACACAAGTCGTCCCGCCGCGCAGGCACTTGCCGAAGAACTGGATGTGCCGATGCGCGAGATCATTCTCAAGAATCGGTATCTGGGCCGAACCTTTATTGCCCGTTCACAGGCCGAACGTGATGCGATGGCCAAGTCAAAGTACATCTATCTCGATGAGAAGATTCGCGGAAAGAACATCCTTGTCGTGGATGATAGTATTGTTCGAGGAACGACTGCAAAGATGATCGTTGCCGACCTGCGCAAGCGAGGTGCAAGTAAGGTCTATTTTTCGGTGACCTCACCACCACAGGACCACCCATGTTATTATGGGATCGACATCTCCACATCCAGTGAGCTCATTGCTTCCGAGTCCAATGTGGAGCAGATTGCGAAATATATTGAGGCCGACGCTTTGATCTACCAGACAATGGACGGATTGACCAATGCAATAGGGCTTCGAGACCTCTGTCTTGCGTGTATTAACGGAAACTATCCTACTGCTCATGCTCGTCGAATTCAGCAGGTCATTGCAAATGACGGTGAAGCATCAGGGGTTCGTGATTACGAGAGGGTCATTAAATGAAGATAGGAACAATAGCGAGCCACAGTGCTCTTAACATAATGTCTGGTGCGAAAGCAGAAGGATTTGATACAGTCCTCTATACCACACCTGATAGGACCGAGTTTTACACGGCCTTTGGTCTTGGCGACTCGATCGTGGAAGTAGACGCCTTCTCTGATATTCTTGATATCGACATGCCCGACACCGTTCTCATTCCTCATGGTTCTTTTGTGGCGTATATTGGTGCCGAGCGGATCATTGAATCAGATCTTCGGCTCTACGGGAACAAGGAGTTATTGCGTTGGGAAGAGGACCGAGCATTGAAGACCAAGTTGATGGTCGAGTCGGGACTCAGGGTCCCCAAGGAATATGCAACCGTCGAGGAGATCGAGACTCCCGTCATCGTGAAGAGTTATGGCGCTGCTGGGGGCGAGGGCTACTTCATTGCTAAGGATGCAGAAGAGGCCCGGCAGAAAATGGACCCTAACAAACAATATGCAATTCAGCAATACGTTGTTGGAACGAAGGTCTTTGTCACTTACTTTAGATCACTAGCCCATGATCGAACTGAGGTGTTTGGTGCAGACATCCGTTATGAGACCGATGCAGATGCTAATCTGCGGTTTGATGACCGGCCCTCTTTTGTGGTGATTGGAAACCTGCCGCTTGTTCTACGGGAATCGACTCTTGCAAAGTACTATCAGATGGGCAAAGACTTTGTTGAGGGCTTTAAGAGGCTCACCGACCAAGACTTACCTGGACCGTTCTGTATAGAGACCATCATTGATCGTGACCAGAACATTTACACATTCGAGTTCAGCGGGCGAATTGTGGCAGGGACGAATATCTGGATTCCCTCGTCACCTTACAGTTACTTGCAGTTCGGCGAGCAGATGTGGATGGGGCGCCGGATTGCCCGTGAGATCAAGGAGCTGATCGCACAGGGTCGGCTTGAGGAGGCATTGACATGAAGAGACCCACAATTGGAATGCTTGGTTCACATAGTGCTGAAGAGATCGGGATGGCCGCCAAGTCCAGCGGTTTTGAGACCGTAATAGTCTGCCAGAAGGGCCGTGAAAAATTGTACACGGTCTATAACAAGCATCTCTATGATCACGTCATCGTCCTTGACAGGTTCGGTGACATGATCCATGATGATGTTCAGGATCAACTTGAAGAACTGAACACGCTCTGGATTCCGAACCGCTCCTTCTCCGTGTATGTTGGGTATGATAACATAGAGAAGAAGTTCCGAATTCCCATGTACGGCAATCGCTGGGTACTTCGTGTAGAGGAGAGAGGTCAGCCACGCGATCAGTACTGGCTGCTCAAAGAGTCCGGGATTAGAATACCTGAGCCAGTAGACCCTGATAACATCGATAGACTGGTCATCGTCAAGGTGCAGCAGAAAGACCGTCCTCTTGAACGCGCCTTCTTCTACGCGCAGTCCACTGAGGAGTATCGTGAGAAGAGTGAGCAGATGATCCGTGAGAAGACGATCTCAGAAGACGATCTGGCTCATGCAACGGTGGAGGAATTCATCCTTGCACCCCGTTTTAATGCAAACTTTCAGGCCTATGCCATGAGGGACAAGTTCGGCAGTGTCGATCTCGTGGGTTTTGACGACCGTGTCCAGACAAACCTGTCCGGGTTGCTCAATCTTCCGGCCCGTGATCAGTTGGCCCTTAATGCGACCATAGTCAACGAAGAGGTCGGGCACAAGGGAGTCACGATGCGTGAGAGCAAGAAGCCTCTGGTATATGAGGCCGCAGAGAAACTTCTCGAGGGCGTAGCGAAGCACTTCCCACCAAAGATGATAGGTCTCTTTAGTCTTCAAGGCGCCTTGACGGAAGAGTCCGAGTTTGTGGTCTTCGATCTCAGTCCGCGAGTGCCGGGAGCCCCCTGTGTTGGACCGACCAGTCCCGAGATGCGACGACTCTCTCTCAAGTTTCATCGTGAGATCTATGCTCCACTTGATGTATGCATGATTGACATTGAAGAGGCCGTCAAAGAGGACCGTTTAGATGAGGCCACAACGTAGAAACGGTCAATTTGGCTGAAAATTCGGGTCCATTAGTGCTTCCATAGAATTCATAAACATCACTTGGTCGCCTTCGCATGACTCAGCCCAAGTCCCGACATGAGGAGATTCAGTTGCGACTAATTCACGAAGGAAAAGTCAAGCGGGTCTATGCAGACCCCGAGTCTGAGGAGAGGCTCATTGTAGAGTTCACGGATGCGATCACTGCTGGCGATGGTGCAAAAAAAGAGATCCTTGAAGGTAAAGGAACTGTAGCGTGTGATACGACCGAATTTCTCTTGAAGTTTCTCGAGTCTAAGGGTATTGAGACCCATTTCATAAAACGCCTTGATGGCCCGAAGTTATTATGCAAAAAGGCCAGTATGTATCCTATCGAGTCTGTCTGCCGAAATGTTGTTGCTGGTTCTTTTGCGAGGAGATACGGCCTTGAGACTGGTCGATCCCTCTCCCGACCATTAGTTGAGTTCTTTCTCAAGGATGACGATCTTCACGATCCCATGATTGCAAAGGAAGCCGTCATTCGTCTAGGAATCGCCACTGAGGAGGAACTTGCCTTCATGAGACGGGTGACCTTGGCCGTCAATTACTATCTTGGTGAACTATTCTCCCAAGTAGGCCTTCGGCTTGTGGACTTCAAACTCGAATTTGGAAAGACCTCTGATGGGAAGATCGTTGTTGCTGATGAGATCTCCGGTGACACAATGCGCGTCTGGGATAAGAACAGCCAGTCGATGGACAAGGACATCTTCCGTAAAGATCTGGGGGATGTCGTGGAGATCTATCGCCGACTGCTGGAAAAGCTCTCAAATGCAACTCCGGAGTCTATTCTCCCTCTTGATGAGGTCATTGACGTTGTGGTCATGCCCAAAGAAGGAATCAAGAATCCCCCTGGTGAAGTGGCCAAGAAAGCGCTTGTACGACTTGGCTATGATGAGATACTGGATGTCCGAGTTGGTAAGGTCTTTCGAATCACAATGAGCACATCGATCTCAGGGAGATCACTTGACCACGTTGATGAGATGGCAGAGAAGCTACTAGCGAATCCAATAGCTGAGACAACGAGGGTGAGGCTAGATTAGAATGCCCATTGCAGTTCTACGATTTCCCGGGACGAACAACGAACGCGATATCATGCGCGCTCTGAGTTCTATACCCGGTGCTGATCCTTTTCTCGTACCCAGTCGTGAGGGTGCTGGCGCCTTGAAAGAGGCCGATGGAGTGATTATCCCGGGTGGTTTTTCGTATGGTGATTATATCAGGGCTGGTGCTGTGGCAGCCGTGGGGGAGATCATTGAGGGCGTAAAGGCCATGGCCGAGGCTGGACGGCCCGTGTTGGGCATTTGTAATGGTTTTCAGATCCTCACCGAGTGCGGGCTGCTTCCTGGGGCGCTTCTCCCAAATACCTCTTCGCGGTTTGTCTGTAAATGGGTCTATCTACGAGTCAGTGACAGGACCACCTTATTTACTGAGGGTCTTGAGAATGCAGTCCTTCGGCTGCCAATCGCTCATGCGGAAGGTAACTATTATTGTTCTGAGGAGGATCTCATGATGCTGCAGACGGAATCACTTGTTCCGATCCGATACGGTGATGCCGAGGGGCGAACCATACCAGAGGTCAATCCCAATGGATCTCTTCTGAATATTGCAGCAGTGATCAATAAGGAAGGTAACGTCATGGGAATGATGCCTCATCCTGAACGGGCTTCGAGAGCCTCTCTCGGTTCGACCGATGGCTTGGCGATTTTAGAGAATTTTGTGAGGGGAACCAAATGCTGACGCGAGAAGAACTTGCACATGTGAAGTCCGTCTTGGGGCGTGATCCCACTGAGACCGAGTTGGCCATGCTTGATGTTCTATGGTCTGAGCATTGCAGTTACAAGAGTTCCAAACGCTGGTTCCACCTGTTCAAGACGAAAGGGTCTCGTGTCTACTTAGGGATCGGCGAGGGAGCAGGACTGGTGGATGTGGGCGATAATGTCCTAGTCGGTGTGGCGATGGAGAGTCATAATCACCCCAGTCAGATCGATCCGTATAATGGGGCTGCTACTGGTGTGGGTGGTATCATTCGTGATGTGATCTCTCAAGGGTGCAGGGCTGTAGGTCTCATGAACCAATTGCGGTTCGGTCCTCCGAGCAAGCCGCGGAATGCCTACCTTCTTGAGCGTGTTGTCCGTGGGATCTCGGATTATGGTAACAGTGTTGGTATCCCCATGGTGGGGGGCGAGATCGAGTTTGATGATTCATACGACGATAACTGTCTGGTGAACGTGGTCTGTATTGGTGTAGTGCGTCCTGACAAAGTGATCAGAAGCATCGCAAAGACGCCGGGTCACTACCTTGTCCTGTTCGGTTCAACAACTGGCAGAGATGGCATAGCCGGTGTCAGTTTCGCCTCTGAGACCTTCTCGGATGAGGAAGAAGAGAATCGAGGGGCGGTTCAGATTGGTGATCCTCTTGCAAAGAAGGTGGTCATTGATACCCTCGAACAGCTTGTTGAAGAGAATCTCCTCGATGGTCTTCAGGACTTTGGTGGTGGAGGTCTCACATCATGTGCTGGAGAGATGGCCGCATCAGGAGGAACTGGTGTGACCATTGAAGTTGACAAGGTACCCCTACGAGAAGAGGGGATGACTGCCACAGAAATAGTCATCTCCGAGTCGCAGGAGCGTATGCTTGCAGTAGTATCTCCGGAAAAGATCGAGCGTGTCCTTGAGGTCCTGACTCAGAACGATACGCCTCATGCCGTGATCGGAAAGGTCACTGATGATGGATATTACACGGTCCTTGAACGGGGTGAGGTGAAGGCTCAATTGCCCATCAATTTACTCGTTGGTGGATTCCCCCTTCCCGAACGCAAAGAGGGATCACTTCCTTCACGTGGGCACTCCCTTGATTGGTATCAAGAACCTGATGATTATGTGTCGGAGATCATCAACCTCCTTGGGTCTGTGAATATTGCCTCTCGACGATGGGTCTACAGCCAGTATGACCAGCACGTTCAGGCAAACACGATCGTTGACATTGGTGAGAATGCTGGTGTCTTGGAATTCCCGTTCAACAAGCGTCTTGCATTTGCGAGTGATTGTAATTCGTTCTGGACCCTTCTTGACCCGCAGCAGGGAACATCGAACTCTGCGGCTGAGGCATTGAGAAATCTGGTCGCAATGGGTGCTCGGCCAATCCTGATCGCCGACTGCCTGAACTTTGGTAATCCGGAGAGACCGGACTCCTACGCTCAGTTTGTGGAGGCGATTCGCGGACTTGGAAGGTTCTCGAACGATTTCGACCTGCCAATAATCGGTGGGAATGTCTCCCTCTACAACGAGTCGGAGGTAGATGGTGTTGTCCATAGGATCAATCCGACACCTGAGATCATGATTGCAGGCCTCTTTGACTTGGGATACACTCCTGTCCGAAGGAGCCTCTGTACTCCCTGGGCCAATCTCTTTCTCATCGGCGAGACGTTGCCAGAGCTCAACGGTTCTGAGTACCAGCGGCTCAAGCTCGGTGAGGTGCGAGGCTTTCCACCAGCATATCGACCAGGCGCAGAGAAGAACGCAATGGAGGCCTTACTGGAGGCGCATCAGGCAGGTCTGATACGTTCCTGTAATAACATCGGCAGGGGCGGGCTTGCAGTGGCGCTCATGAAGATGGTCTTAGGATCGGAATACGGCTTCAAACTCGATCCTGATCTGATACCCGGTACGACACGAAGCCTTGGTCAGACTCTCTTCTCGGAGACCTCTGCCAGATATCTTGCTGAAGTGTCGGAGAGCAATCAGCCACAGTTCCTTAAGATCATGGCCAGTCATAATGTCCCGATATGTGAGTTGGGCCTGACGGTCACTGATCGAGTTGCAGATTTTGGAAAATTCAAGGTCCCTCTCGACAAGGCGAAGGAGGCCTTTGAGACCGGCCTGAGTAAATACTTGGAGTGAGTCAGATGGCAGATGTCTTAATTATTGCGGGAAGCAAGAGCGATGAGAAGATCGTCAAGAAAGCGACCGGGGTCCTCGAGGAATTGAGGATCGCCTACATGGTGGAATATGCGTCCGCGCATAGAGAGCCAGATCGTGTAAAGTCGATAGTGGAATCATCTGATGCCAAGGTCATCATCGCCGTTGCTGGACTCGCGGCTGCGCTCCCCGGTTTCGTTGCCTCTCTTACCGATCGACCCGTCATTGGAGTTCCTGTATCTGCAGCCCTTGGTGGACTTGACGCCCTTCTCTCGATTGCACAGATGCCCAAGGGGGTACCAGTTGCAACCGTTGGTATTGATAATGGGCAGAACGCAGCCCACTTGGCAGCCCGTATCTTGGGCGTGCAGAAAGAGCCTGCTGGACAGCCACCGAAGACCTATGCAGAGGCCGGCGTTGATGAGTCGAAGGTCGCCGATGGTCTCAAAGTGATCGCAAAATACGTCCGCAAGTCCTTTGGCACTCGTGAGGTCACTCAGGACTTTGGGCATTACGCTAATACTGTTCGTGTCAATGATGAGTTGGTCATTGCCCTCTCCACTGATGGTGTGGGCAGTAAAGTGATCATCGCCGAGATGGCAGGGATCTACGATACTATTGGTCAGGACTGCGTTGCTATGAATGTCAACGATCTGATCTGTATCGGTGCGATGCCTGTTGGTTTCGTAGACTATCTGGCCTGTGAGAGACCGCTTCCTGCTGAGGTCTTGGAACAGATCGGTCAGAGCCTTCTTGACGCCTGTCGTGCTTCTGACATCCCGATTCTCGGAGGCGAGACCGCAATCTTGCCTGATATCATACGAGGTCATGGGACCACTGGCCTAGATTTGGCAGGGACTGCTGTTGGGATCGCTCATCCTGCTGAGCTCATTGACGGTTCCGCAATTCAGCCCGGAGACTCAATCATCGGCATTGCCTCGAACGGTCTTCACTCAAACGGCTTCACGCTTGCCCGGCGTGTTGTCTTGGCTAATCATTCACTTAATGATATCCTGCCATGGGGGATCAGCGTGGCGGAAGAATTGCTCAAGCCCACAAGGGTCTATGTTCCGCACTTTCGGGCCCTCTTAGAGAATGGAATCGATGTCCGTGGTATCGCTCACATTACAGGGTCCGGATTCAAGAAGATTCTGCGACTGCATTCTGCGAACTTTCGAATTCAAGACCTCCCAAACCTACCCCCGATCTTTCGGCTCATCCAAGAGGAGGGACAGATCGATTGGGCCGAGATGTTCTCGACCTTCAATATGGGTATAGGTCTCGTGGTCATTGTCCCTGAGGATCAAGCGCCCCAGGCTCTAGATGTGATCCGGGCTCTTGACGAGGCCTATCTGATTGGAGTGGTTGAAGAATCCGATAAAGGAGAGGTCACAATAGAACCGTACGGGGTTGTACTCACATGACGAGAGTTCTACTTGTTGGTAACGGCGCCAGAGAGCATGCACTTGCTACGGCCCTGCATCGGTCTGATGTCGAGATCGTATCACGAATGAGTAGAAATAATCCGGGGATCGCCCGATTATCTAAGGAGGTATTGATAGGTCCGCTCGAAGATTTTGGATCCTATCTCGACCTAAGCGGAATCGATTATGCCGTTATTGGTCCGGAGGCCCCACTGGCCTTGGGCGTGGTAGATTATCTTGAGCAGCACGGGGTTCCATGTGTTGGGCCATCTAAGGAGCCTGCGCAGATTGAGACCAGTAAAGTGTTTGCCCGGACATTGCTCGATGATGTTGCGCCTCATGCTAATCCCGAGTTTGGTATTGCGCGGAGTCCCAGTGAGATCGATGACATCATCACGCAGATCGGTCAGGCCAATATAGTCATCAAGCCTGACGGACTCACTGGTGGAAAGGGGGTCAAGATCTTTGGTGAGCATTTGCATTCGATAGACGATATCAAGAATTATGCGGAAGGTCTCATTGCCAAAGAGGGGGCGGTACTCCTCGAGGAACGATTGCAGGGAATAGAGTTCACCATGCAGACCTTTGTAGATGGCGAGCGGTTGGAGCTGATGCCCTTGGTCCGTGATTACAAGAGGGCGTTTGATGGAGATCAGGGTCCAAACACTGGTTCCATGGGGTCGTACTCACAGGCGGACCATAGGCTCGCATATCTTGAGGAGTCCGATATTGACGCTGCACTTGGTATCATGAGAACAACCGTTCGGGGTCTCAAGGAGAGGACGGGCGCTCGATACAAGGGCATTCTCTATGGTCAGTTTATGAAGACCAAGTCTGGCGTCAAGGTCATAGAATTCAATGCACGATTTGGTGACCCCGAGGCGATGAATGTACTGACTCTTCTCTCATCCTCCATGGACGATGTCTGTCAGAGTATCGTTGATGGTCATGTAGTTCGTCCAACGTTTGAGCATCTCTCTACAGTCTGTGTCTACGTTGTCCCTGAGGGCTACCCCGGTCCAGATGTTGTCAAGGATGCAGAGATCACCATCGGTCAAGGTCTAAGTTCACACATTTACTATGCATCTGTCTATGAAAAAGACAGCCAAGTCTATACGACGGGAAGTCGTGCACTGGGTGTTCTTGCAACTGCCCCGACGGTGGCGGAGGCCCGAGCGCAGGCCTATGCTGATGTCCAGAAGATCGCTGGGCGTGTGAGGTTTCGAAGCGATATTGCTGACGGCATTGATGTTTAGGTGAGAGATATGGGATCCCATGAGCGAGTTATTGTTCTGGATTTTGGTGGACAGTACACACATCTGATCGCGCGCAGATGTCGAGACCTTGGTGTCTATGCTGAGATACTGCCACAGGACACACGGTTGGACGAGCAGATTCTGACCGGCGTAAAAGGTGTGATTCTCTCAGGAGGCCCCCGCACAGTCGGCGAGGATGATGTCAAAGGGATCTTTGCCGAGAACCTCTCTACGTTGAGAGGGCTTCATATCCCTGTTCTTGGAATCTGTTTTGGTCATCAGCTTCTGGCAGTCGCTCATGGTGGAGAACTGGCACCGGGTGGCAATCCCGAATATGGTAGCACAAAGATTCGTGTGATCGACCGCTCTTCGATCCTTCGTGGGCTGGAGCCGGAGCAGATGGTCTGGATGAGCCATAGCGACGAGGTCCGAACGCTTCCCGATTCAATGCGTGCCTTGGCGCTGAGCCGGGACGATCGAATTGCGGCATATGAGAGCAAGGATCATCTGGTCTTCGGAACCCAGTTCCATCCTGAGGTGACTCATACCCCAAATGGGATGTCCATTCTCAAAGCATTTCTTCGTGACATATGCAAGTACCAAGAGCGATGGTCCCCAGAAGACCAGGTGAAGAGCATCATCAATGGCATTCGTGAAGAGGTCGGAGACGCTCTTGTGTTGATGGGCACTAGTGGGGGTGTGGACTCCACCGTTGCAGCCTTTCTGATTAAGCAAGCCATTGGTGATCGATTACATTGCGTCTTCGTTGATAATGGTCTGCTCCGTGAGGGTGAGAGTGAAGAGGTGGTCAAAGCCTTCAAGGAGATGGGGTTCGAGCAGTTCCATCTTGTTGATGCCTCTGACGAATTTCTTGATGGCCTCAAGGGCGTGAGCGATCCCGAGGAGAAACGAAAGATCATTGCTGAGACCTTCATCAAGGTCTTTGAACGGAAGGCACGGGAGCTGGAGGCTACTTATGGTCACTTCGAATTTCTTGGGCAGGGTACCATCTACCCGGATCGAGTAGAGAGTGCTGCGACCGGGAAGGCGACTTCTGTTATTAAGAGCCATCATAACGTTCGATTACCTGACTGGATGAAGTTGAGACTTGTAGAGCCGCTCAAGGATCTGTATAAGGATGAGGTCCGCAAGGTCGGGCTGAGTATCGGGGTTCCCAAACGGATGGTGACAAGGCAACCGTTCCCCGGGCCTTCTCTTGCGATCAGGATCGGCGGACCTGTCACTCGTGAGCAGCTGAGAATACTTCGTCATGCAGATACGATCCTCCAAGAAGAGTTACGTCAGGATGCTATCTATGAGCGAGTCTGGCAGTCTTTCTGTGTGCTTCTTCCTGTTCGTTCGGTTGGTGTGATGGGCGATGAGCGGACCTACGACCAAGCCTGTGTGATCCGAATTGTTGAGAGTACTGATGCCATGACGGCTTCGGTGAGTACGCCCTCATGGGAAGTGCTTCTGGGTGCTGCAAACCGGATTGCTAATGAGGTTCGTGGGATCAATCGGGTCGTCTATGATCTGACCTCTAAGCCTCCCGGCACGATCGAGTGGTATTGAGTTTCAAGACTGGTCACTCAATGCTAATAAGGGAGAAGCGTGTTTCACTAGTCCGGTGTCATCTTTGGATGCGCGATTTGCCTATCCCTATACTGAGGACCTGCTTCAATACGAGTTCCGTAAGTCTCACCCCTTGAAGCCACGTCGTCTAAAACTCACCTATCTGCTCTCAAAGGAGTTTGGGCTTCTTGATGGGGTCAACGTCTTTACGCCAAGGTTGGCTACACGTCACGAGCTGGAACTGTTCCATGCCCCGGATTTTGTGCAGGCTGTCAAGTCGTGTGAGACGGGCGACTGCACCAATTGGAAGTATGGTCTTGGGACTTCTGACAACCCCGTCTTTCCGAAGATCTACGAGGCAGCCTGTAGGTATGTCGGCGCAACATTAGATGCAATGCGTGAGGTGATGAACGGAGCGCCCGGAGGGTTTGCGATCTCTGGCGGTCTTCATCATGCTCAACGTAGTGAGGCTTCGGGCTTTTGTATCTTCAATGATATTGCGATCGCAATCAATCTGTTCCAGAAAAAATTTCCCGGGCGGAAAGTTCTGTATTATGATTTTGATGCGCATCATGCGGATGGAGTTCAAAATGCGTTCTATCGGTCCAAGGATGTATTGACCATCTCCATTCACGAGACCGGTCGAACGCTCTTTCCCGGTACTGGCCGCGTCTATGAGAGCGGAGCAGGTGAGGCCGTGGGATATGCGGTGAACATACCTTTACTTGCAGGCTCAGGCGATCGTGAGCTTATCACGTCCTTTGAAGAAATCGT
Source organism: Candidatus Thorarchaeota archaeon (assembly GCA_021498125.1). Lineage (NCBI taxonomy): Archaea > Promethearchaeati > Candidatus Thorarchaeota > Candidatus Thorarchaeota archaeon. The sequence continues at coordinate 23,345 of JAIZWL010000009.1, forward strand.
GGTTCCTCTCTTCGATTCGTTCGAGCCCGACTTGCTTGTGACTCAGCTTGGTGTAGATGGTCATTATCTTGATCCTCTAGCCCATCTTGCGTATACGAGCCGCGGCTACGAGACCGTCCTGACACGACTTCATGAGCTGGCGTCGGAACACTGCGAAAACGGCTGGTTGGCGGTCGGCGGTGGTGGGTATCATCTTATGAATGTTGCAAGGCTCTGGACCCTCTTCCTTGCAATAATGCTCGATGAAGACATACCTCGGTGGATTCCCGAAGATCTATTGGAGTCGACTGACGAAGACGATCTGCGTCAATGCCCTCTGACCGTCCGTGATGAAGAAGATGTTACCCAGATCTATCGCCCTGCATCTGAAGTACAAGAGCATCTCAACAAGATCATCACCCGCATCAAAGAGGAAGTGTTTCCCAAGCACGGTCTATGATCTCTTTTGTTGATGACTTCCAATCTGTATATCGATCCACTTTTGTACCATCTTTGTGACCATGTCACTGGCCGCAGCCATAATGACACTGTCTGCGTCATCTGCTAGGAGTGATGATGGGTCAATACCTGAACGTGCCATTCTGAGCAATGCAGGATAGCAGAGCAGTCCCAGAGCAATGACTGCGTTCTGTGGATCGGTTGCATGAACACTTACCTCGTCCCCCAATACTTCAGCTGGCGAGATTCGAGAATCGGGGCTCAACAACTCTTTCAGAACTTCTAATTTTCCCTGTATCACAACATCCGGATCAACACACTCGTCACCCATTTTCAGGCCCGTCTCATCAAAGACAAAAGAGAGAGCATCTCTTGTTTCCGTTACAAGAAAGCAGATCGTGATGTTCTTGAAGGAATCGCCGACCATGTCAATGTACTCATGAAAGTCATCCTCTGTTAATTTAGTGATCTCGCGAGCGCGTTGTACGTCTACCTTGAAAGCTGCACGACACCCATCCACCACAGGTCCGAGATACTCCATGAGCATATACTTATCCTCTTCTATCTCATGTGCTATCTCTCTGAGATATGATTCCAGTGTCTTATTGTTCTCTGTGTCGGTCACTGTCCTCGAATTCATCTATCGCCTATGCCTTTTAGACATGGCGTTGTATCAATAGTTCAGAGATCATTGACGCTTCACGGCTAAACCGGTCGTTCATATAATACAACCATACAAAAGACAGCAGGTATATTGTGTATATGGTCGAAATGACAATAGATATTCATACCCATCTGGGTGCCGATAGGACTCGGATTGGCGAAGTCACTCGTTCCAACCTCTCTGATTATGTAGACACACTGCTCACCGAGATGGACAAGTTCGGGATTCTCAAGGCTGTGCTCGTACCAATCCCACACCTTGTCCCTACCGACCTTTATCTCGAGGCCACGAACTTGAACCCTGAGCGGTTATACACTGCATGCTCAATAATTCCCCGCCCCATCGACCGTGCGCGCGATCTTCTTAAGACCTACGTTGACCAAGGTGCGGTAGCACTGGTTCTTGACGAGAATATGTTCTATCCCGAAGACCCCGCTGTCATGGCATTGATCAATGAGTCGGTCAACTCGGATATTCCTGTGTTCTTTCACGTGTCTAATGTGGACAATGGCATGTTCGCGCTCATAAATCGGGTCACTGTGACTTATCCGGAGAGTCATTTCGTTATCCTACATATGGGAGGACTCTTTGGATTTTCCCGTGTCACTGCTCTGATCTCGCGTAAGAATCTCTGGTTAGAGATCTCATCGACTATCATCAAACTGGTGGAGAGCCCCCTTCGTGTCTTTCTTGATGCTGTGGCACAGGATCGGGGAGTCGAACAGTTGGTGTTTGGTTCCGACCACTACGCAGAGTACGGCCATCTATTAGCTGCACTCAATATGATCGACATCGATTATGACACATCAAAAGCGATTCGCGAAACCAATGCGGAAAAGATTCTCCGGCTCTGATCATGCCCGGTCCCAATGGGCTATCAACATTCTCGGTTCATTAATTCGTTCATGGTGTCAAGGCTGTGAGCAGTGCCTGATTGATGAGATACTCCATATCTTCTACGCTTGGTAGACCTACAAATGTCATTTCACCGACCTCGATGGTTGGGACCGCATTGATATGTTCTTTCTTTTCTTGTTCTATGGAATTCACGTCTTGTTCTATGACATTTAGAAATCCTGCCAATGGGATACATCTATTGGCTGTTTCTTTTACTATTTTTATTGCCTGTTTGCAGAAGACGCAGTGGTCGTTAGTATAGACGGTGATCGTTAGTTTGGGATACTTGGAACCGATATTGTCTACAGGTCTTTCCTCGAACATCTTTCTCTTCTCAATCTATATTATAGATGAGATGGCCACCGGTATCGATTCGGAGCAGGTGGTGATCAGTCAGTGCTGCATCACTGTTGGCGGCAGATTATTCGGCATATGTGGGGGGTTTGAGCTTGATTTGTTCACGGATTGTATCGATGGCTCGAAGAGGTATTGTTTCCCAGCTTGTTCCCCAGTCCTGAGGGCTGTGTCTTTCGACTACAACAAACGGGCCTTGTGCATCATCGATCCACAATTTTTTGACCCGCCCAATTGGGTAACCTCTAAAGTCGCAAACGATCTTGTCCTTAAGCAGAGCATCAAATTTGTCAGCGTCCATTTCTCATCGATTCTAAGTGCGCATGAATTGTTCTTGAGCCTGTGTACAACTGGCGCATATCCCCCGTAACACTCGCTTATAACGTGCTGAGTAAGACTAGGAACACGTTCATGATGGTGGGGAACAGAAACCAAGTGATGTAGTTTCCTGGGGGTGCGGTAAATCGGTGCAGTTCTTTAGGTACAAATCTGAAATAGCCGCGTTCGACCGACTGCCAGATCCAATAGCCTTGCTGTCGGGAGAAGTATGGTTCCAAGAACGCAAAGTCCACAAGTGAGGCTATGAGACCGGAACCTACCGCAGCAGCAAGACCCGGGAGCCCCCATGTGAGCGCGCTGATCATAGAGACTTGTACCGTGAACACCCACATGAACGGTATCCAGAGAGGCACGTTTCCAATGAAGAGACCATTGTGTTTAGTATAATAATAATATCCTTGTCCTGAAACAAGATGCTCACCAAGTGTCGCTATGAGAAGTGTGACTATCACTTGGTATGCCACGTTCAAACCATAGATCCACCAGAGATGGAAACTTGTCAGTGTACTTAGTCCCATCATCAATATTGTGAGACCTATTCCTCTGAAACGATTCATGTTTACTCCCTCTTTCCGCGTCCGAATCTTCTACGTACCGAGCCAAGGAGTGCCTTTGCCTGTTCGGTGCGCTCTTGTAACTTGATGATGTAGTGCCTTCCCTCTCTCACTTTGGCAAGCTCGAAATCCTGTAGGTTGTTCTGAATGTCAAGTATCACATCAATGACTTTTGTCACCGTCCTGCGGTCCAGACCTGTCGTACGTGATAATGTGGCGATCGAGGCTGATGAGGCGCTCTTTAGTGCGGTCATGACTCGCAGGATCGCATCCGGCAGACTGATTCGTACAGGATACTTGGGAGGTTCTGATGGAGGCATGAGTATCACATAGACTATCTATCGTCTGTATATATGCATTATTATGCATGCATTATTATGATTGCCCTACTATGTGTACATTATTGTGTATATGTTTTGAGATGCCCCCGATGCCCTCTCACGGGTCACTCTCGTCAAGAACATCTCTGGGTCCTAGTTGTGATATGATCCTTCTTCTTCGTCATATCCCCAATCGATAATGATGTCATCGGATGCAAACATACTGCCGCTTATCATATAGCCTGTCCCACACATAATGAGTCCTGCTACATTGAGCGATGCACCGATAGCAACGAAGTATTTTTTGTTTGACAATTGGTCTAATGAGACGTCTATCCAATCCGCTCCTTCAATGTGATCAACATAGACGGTATAGTTTCCTGGGACCAAGTTCAAAATTTCGCGGTGAATGAGTGCTTTAGGGTTTGTCCCGGGTACAACGTCTTCTGGGTCTGTCAGGGTCATGTTTAAAGTTCTGACCTCTAGAGTATCGTTATTGATGACCGTAAAATCCACTTGTACTCTACTCACATTATCCGGTTTGACTGTGACTGAGATTTCCATTTGATGGTAATAGTTAGGATCGTCAAAGAGTGTGAATGCGGTACCGGAATCGGCTGTGGTGTTGAAGCCAATGTAGTTGTAAGGAGCAAAGACGATAATTGTTCCGCCCAAAAGAATGATCGCTGCTCCTCCGAAATAGAGAAACGCCTTAAGGTAGAACCTTTTTGTAAGAACCATGACATATGCCTCAAGGTAAGAGATGAAATTCGCAATATAGGTGTAACGAACAGCGAAAATCGTTTTAATTGTTATTTAGTATATGCATTAGCAATATAGATAAGACATGCATTGACCTACTTGGTTGGTTCTATTACTTGATCAAGGAAGGTGTGCATCATTATGTCGTTTCAATATGTCCGCGTCGATAGTATTCGATGCTTGAAACCATATACAGTGACTATTTACAATGGAAGCACGCGAACCACAGCCTTTAAATCGGGTACTTTAACCGAATCAAATTAGATGTAAAGGGGTACTGGCAATGTACTTCGAGATATTCCTCATTCCATTCCTGATATTCGTCGCACTGTTCGTGATCTTCTTCATAGTGTCTGAAGGGTCACGATGGCAGAAACACAAAGTGCTTGGTCCATTCGCAAGAATAGTACAGCATTCTCCGTTTGTTGGGTTCCTTATCTTTTTCATAATGGCCCTACTAGTGATTCCGATGAGCCTTCTGGTGCTTCTCGGGTATTGGATGGATGCTGTAGCGGCAAACGCAATTCCGACAAATCAGTCCCCAGTTGTTAACACCCTTCTTGTGATTATGCTTCTTTTGTCCGGGATGATCCCTGTTATGTGGAGTCATTTCAGACAATGGCGTCAAGCTGTACGCAGCATGGCTGAAGTTCGGGTCAGAAGCATCTAATCTGTCGAGTGATTGGACCACTCTTTTGTTGAGGTGTGTGGTGGTTTCTGCCACCGCCTCAGCAAGCTCTATTTTCTGGAAGTCTCTGAGTTGAACTTCACTGAAATTGGCTCTGGTGTTTTTGTTATAGTCGGAGGATCCTTTCCTCGTTGCAATACTGTAGTCATTCTTGGTGAAGAGAATATTCTCATTGATCCCGGTTGTGCCATCGAAGACCTTAGAGTATTTCTTCAGGCACGTGATCTTGAGATTCGGGACATCGATACGATTATCTTGTCCCATATACATCCGGATCACATCACGCATACTATGCGGATCAATCGACTCTCCTGTTGTCGAATTGCTGCGAATGAGATCACAGCCCCACTCTTTGACGACAAGGAGAAAATGAAGGCTTTCTTGGGATTCCCTCGGGGCCACCCCACTCGTGCAATTTGGGAACAATACATTGAGGAGAAGGCCTATGGGGCCTTTGATGAGGGTCGAGTTGATGAGGTGCTTCATGATGGTGACAAGTTCGTTACTGGTGACCTGACCTTAGTGTGCCGATATACTCCCGGCCATCTTCCTGATCACATGTGTGTCGAGATCCCTGAATTGAAGGCGGTCTACGCATCTGACATTGATTGTACCGAATTTGGTCCGTTCTATGGTCATCCCAACTCCTCAATTGATGAGTTTCGACAATCTATCTCCATGCTTCGTGAGACCGACTATGATTATTACATCAGTGGTCATCTGACCTCTGTCCTAGTTCCCAACTATAAAGAAGCGCTTGGTGCCTACGATAAGCAATTCGATATCCGTGAGGATCTGGTCCTTGCGGCGATTGCAGAGGGGGCCACCACTGTTCCTGAGATCACCATCACCCCGATCATCTATCCCTCGCTTACTAATCCCGTATTCCTTCAGTTCGAACGATGGATGGTAGAGCATCACGTAGAGAATCTTATCCGTAAAGGTCTCGTGACTAATGATCACGGTCGTTTGCGGATGGTCTAGGTCTGCCTGCTCTTTTCTCTCTTTTGTTCGTTCTTTCTCGTTCTGCTCTCAGGCATATCCAAACCTTTATTCGGTTAACTATAGATTTCTCAAAGGTTGTGTAATTTAATGGATCATGGCGAGCCAAACCATCTTGTAGCCGAGACAAGTCCCTATCTTCAGCAGCATGTGTACAATCTGGTCGATTGGTATCCGTGGAGCGATGAGGCCTTTGAACTTGCAAAGAAGGAAAACAAACCAGTCTTCCTGTCGATCGGCTATAGCACATGTCACTGGTGCCATGTGATGGCCCACGAGTCGTTTGAGGATGAAGAAGTTGCAGCACTTCTCAATGAGCATTTTGTAAGCATAAAGGTCGATCGTGAAGAGAGACCGGATATTGATCGGATCTACATGAAGGTCGCACAGATGATGACCGGAACTGGTGGCTGGCCGCTCTCCATTTTCATGACCCCTGACAAGAAGCCATTCTTCGCTGCGACGTATATCCCCAAGAGATCGTCACATGGGCGACATGGGCTGCTTTCACTGCTACCGGCACTTGCTGAGATCTGGGAGACCCAACAAGACCAGATCGCAGAGACCCTCAGAACAGTACAGAAGGGCTTGGAGCGTAGACCTGTCGCCAGCGAGAGTAGCCTTCACGAGAACATTCTCACAGTTGCGAAGGATCAGTATCTTCTGGCCTTTGACTCGATTAATGGTGGCTTTGGCACACGGCCGAAGTTTCCAGCGCCTCATAACCTGATGCTACTCTTACGGCTCTGGAACATGGACGAAGATCGCAAGGTCTTGTCTATGGTTGAGAAGACGCTCAAGTCGATGCGAATGGGTGGAATCTTCGATCATGTCGGATATGGTTTTCATAGATACTCTACTGATGCCGAGTGGAGATTGCCTCACTTCGAAAAGATGCTCTATGATCAAGCAATGCATATCATGGCCTATACGGAGGCATATCAGGCAACCGGAAGACAAGAGTACGCACAGGTGGTACGTGAGATCATCGAATATGTGCGTAGATCTCTTAGAAGCCCTGAAGGTGGTTTTTACTCTGCCGAGGATGCCGACTCCGAGGGTGAGGAGGGACGTTTCTATGTTTGGACACTTGAAGAACTTGAGGAACTCTTGGCTCCTGATGAGTTTGAGATTGTCAAAGTTGTCTTCAATGTGAATGTTGATGGAAATTTCGAAGACGAGGCGACTGGTCGGCGTACGGGCGCTAATGTCCTCTATATGAAGAGAGACCTCTCTGCTATTGCGTGGGACTTGGAGATCGACAGGGAACAGATCGAGAATGTTCTCGCCTGCGTTCGTGAAAAATTGTTAGAGCGTCGTTCTCAGCGAACAAGACCGTTGTGTGATGTGAAGGTCCTTGCAGATTGGAATGGGCTGATGGTCGCAGCACTTGCCAAGGCCGGAGTGATCGATGATCAATATCTGGGACTCGCAGAGGACGCAATGGCCCTGGTTAAGAAAAGGATGATCAAGAGTGGCCGGCTTGCTCATGGTATCACTGGCAATCGGCTCTTGAATCCTTCATACCTTGATGACTATGCCTTTGTTGTGTGGGGCCTGATCGAACTCTATCAGGCTACAGCCAAGCCTCAATATCTGCTGGATGCTCACACACTCAATTCCCAGATGCTTGCTCTCTTTCATGATGAGACGAGTGGTGCCTTATTTTTCACCGCACACGATTCAGAGGAGCTTCTTGGTCGAGACCTCACAGCGTACGATGGAGCGATACCTTCAGGGAATTCGGTTGCTGCAATGAATATAGCACGATTGGCACGGATCACTGGTGACGAATCGCTGGAGGCAAAATCTTGGGGGATCATGTCCGCCTTTACACAGTCGATTGAAAGAAATCCGATGGCTTATTCCATGATGCTGATGAGCTATCAGTTCCTTACGGGTCCTACCACAGAAGTTGTTATCACAGGCCCCTCTGATACTACACGAGCAATGGCTCACTGGCTCAGGGTATGGTTTCTTCCGAATATGACGCTTCTATTGATGTCTTCAGATGAGGAGTCAAGAGTACTTGATCAGCTTACCTCATTCACCAATGAGTATACGATTGGTGACCAAGCGATGGCCTATATCTGTGTCAACAAGACCTGTAATCTTCCGACTGGTGATCTTGACGATATTAAGAGTCAGTTGTCACCACGCCCGGTCTGAGTCATGGCGTTGGCCCATAGCCTTATTTTGCAAATTCAAATGCACCTGCCTTGCTTTGGAAAACACCAAGGAATGATTAGCCATGATGATACCCGCATCCAGAGCAAGACAGCTTCTTGTTATCGGACTCGTGATGCTTATACTTATGACAGGTGTTACGAACTCCCCGCGTTCTGTGGTCGAACGACCGACCACTCGTCAGACATTATCTGATAGCCCCCGTATTTATTCCGGCGGTACTGTCGAACAGATTGAGATTGTGGAGTATAACACACTGACGGCCGCACTTGATGCTGTTGATGCTGGTGATGCGGACCTATTCGGCCAGATGATCAGTCCCGCCGACTACGCGGCAGTTGACAGTCATGCGCATCTGAAAAAGCAGTGGGCATACGATTCAATGGCCGTCATTCTCACTATGAACTTTGATTACTATCCTCTGAACAGCGAGCACTTGAGACGCGCGATCGCCTATGCCGTTGATAAGAACAATATCACTGAGAACTTCCCGCGAACTGTTGATCCTGCTGATTTTCTGATGCCCCTCAATAATCCTCATTCCTTGGAGTCTTCTGAAGGGGGTATGTTTTACGACGCATTGCTCTCAAATGCAACGAACGAATTTGTTCTTGCAGGGATGTTGGATATTGATGATGACGGATTCGTAGAGGCTCCAAATGGTGCTGATTTCTCCCTGACCATTGCAGTTCCCGCCGATGTTACTGGAATGAATATGACCGCAACGAACATCTTGGACGATCTTCACGCAGTGGGACTGAATGTCACCCTCTGGTACACAAACTCATCCTATCTCCAGAGTGCACTTGCTAATCATACACTAGACTATCAACTTGCTCTGTACACTATCGACTATCCCGATTATGATGCGGGTTGGGGTGTCATGACGTTCGAGTCTACAAAGAAAGGGCTAGATGATGAGAACGTTGCTAACTTTGACGACTCGGAATATGACAGTATGATCTCGGACTATATCCGAAATTACGATCCCGTACAGAGAGAGTCACTGATGCGCGACTCTTTCAGGATGTTGCGTGATAAGGCCCCAATTATTCCTCTATTCTTCTATCGTTGGTTATCAGTATATAGTGATGCCAACTTCGAGGGTTGGATTGATGATCGCAACGCAGGCGCATACAGCGTCTGGAATCCGGTCCAGATCCATGCCAAGGGATCAACCACTACGTTAAAGGTTGCAGTACTTCCCTCTTACTTTGATAATTTCTGTACTTCACTTAATCCGTTTAAGACTGGTCATGTACTTGATAATTCATGGCTGTGGAAGAACCAGTTCAATCCCTACATGTTAATCTACGATTCACCACTTGCGACTCTACCTAACGGTTCTCTCGTGCCGCGTGAGGCAGCATCTTGGCAGATCGTGCTTCCCGGAATGGTTGCCGGATTGGGTAACAACGAGTCCCGTGCCGTGTTCTTCAGTGATCCTATTGCAAACTTTACCGATGGTACATACGTGTCCGGACAAGACTACCGTTACACCTTTGATATCTATGCTAACAATTCTCTCATCCCATATGATCTAGAATATGTTGAGACAAAGGTCGTTGGGGACTATCAGGCAGGTATCACTATCAAGGGGATTCATCCTTACCTTTATTCACTTCTTGGGCAGATGCCCATTCTTCCTCGGCACATTTGGGCGAATAAGTCGCTGACTACTTGGAATCCCTCTATAGATGATGTTGTTGGTTCAGGCCCCTATAAGGTCAAGTCATTCACTCCAGGAAGCAAGTTGGTGCTCACAATTAATTCCGGATACTATCCCGTTGAAGATACACAAGCACCCAAGCTCATCAGTGTTAGCATTTCGCCGGATGATCCTATCCCTGCTGTGAGTGTGACAATTCGAGTCTACATCTACGATCGAAGCAAGATTGACAGCGTTATCTTATCCTATACCTATGACTCCGGGAAGCTGAACTTCACAGAGTCGATTGAGATGACCGAGACCTCTACCGGTTTTACTGCGATCATACCACAGCATCTGACGGCATCTTTTGTCAACTACAGCATTCGTGCAACAGATGCATGGGGCAACAGTGCCATCATTACGACAGGGTATTATGATCTGTCCTCCACAAGTAGAGGAGCTTCTTGGCTCAGTCCGCAAGTGATGCTTGGCATCGGTCTTGTTGTCTTACTGGTGGTCGTGGGAGCGGCGATCAAACGAAGACATTGATCGCCCTTTCTCTCACTTACTGAGATCTCCGTCGTCTGACGTAGAGAAAAGTCCCGATTGTTGCTACTCCCGCAACAGCTATTGATACCATGATGAGGGGGCCATAGAGAACAAGTGGACTATAGGGCCAATATTTGGTGAGTGCATTTCCGGCATCTGACCAGCTGTCCGCAATTCCTGTAAGATGTTCCGCGATACTGACAAGCCCCGTACTGTGATTTGCAATGGCGGAGTCAAGATCTCCTGTTGCGTTATACTCCTTAGCAATAGATGAAAAGGTCTCGTGGACATCACCTACGATGCGTGAGATGTTGCCGACATAGAGAAGTGACGAGTTGTCTGACAACGCCGCAAAATGTGGGAGTGCGCTCTCGGCTGCTTCATAGAACTCAGAGAAATCATGCCCCGTCAAGTACTTGTGCAGACTAGTCAGTGATACCTTGTACGACAGATATTGCAGAGTCACTGACGACTCGATCGCAAGTCCGAGAAACGTCAGAATTGAGGCCTTGTACTGGCGCTCGTTCTGCATGCCGTCAAAGACTGCAAGAAAACTCTTCAGGCCTTCCGGTGTTACGTCTTTTGCTAATCCGCGGAAGCCCTTCTCACCAAATTGCCATATGTACGCTGAGGCTGCTCCGGGAGCATAGGACTCGCCAGCACCAAGAAGTCTATCCCTGATGTACGGCCCCAATTGATCGCTGATAGTAGAAGTGGGTTCTTCACCACCTCGCTTTATCAGAATGCTGATGTAATACCTCTTTGACCATGCTAAGTTTAGATTGGTATAGCTGATCTGTGAATAGTTGCCTCTCCCATCATCCGGATACCCGTAGTTATCGCCGAATGAACCAACTCCGGGATCTTGGATGTACGCTACACCCGCTGAATCATTGTATCCAACAATGGCGACTGCGTGGCCACCACCTGTCAGACCCTGATCTCTCAGAAAGTCATAATCTGCTGCTGGAAGCCATGAGGGATCAACTGACACAACTAGTGGATACCCCTCGTCGATTGCAGTTCGCATGAGCGCAAAGGCCTCTTGCTGGCCATCAATGACTTCAGCAATGATTCCTCGTGAGCGGAAATAGTCCAATTGCTCATCGATCCCTTCAACGCTAGCATCAAAATAGATCGAGTAGTTCAAGCCATAGAGTCTGGTGACAAAGACCACTGGATCGATCTGTTGATAGAGCGCACCGGGGAACATCAAGAGTGTGTCGTTGTAGCGGATATACGAAAACGAGAATCCAATTCCTGATAGCGCAAGAAGATCGTGCAGGGTGACATCAACACCTGCATACTGAAGAGCAATAGCAGTACCTGCCCAGTTACAGAGACCATTTATCTCTTGCCAGATATAGGGGACCTGTTGTAGAGTCTTGGCCTTATCTTCTGCTACTACTGAATTGTTAATTAATTTAGTCTGTGATTGGTTAGTCGTTACCGGAACGATCACGAACATAACAAGAACCATGATTGCTATTGCCTTGTACTTCAAATTTGCCATCCCAATTTGCCCTCTAATTTTGCTATGATAAGACTATCGACATGGCCAATTCTCTACGCTCCACGTAAATACAAGATCCTATGCGGTCTACGTACTAAGATTGGTTGCGCCTTTTGTTTCTGATGATCTCTCCTTCATGACCGTGCGGCATTGATTCCCCTACGTGACTTCTGTCTGTATGAACTTTTTTAGACTAAGCGCCCAGATGAGCAAAACCGTCCGCGACCCTTCAAACAGATAACTTTTCTTATTTTTATTTGTTTAGAGGGATATGTTTATCCATTGTTTTTTTATTCTTGCCTTTGGCGAATGAGATGAACTACCACCTTGTATTGACTCGTAAATGTAATCTCAACTGCGAGTATTGTCATGGTGGAGAAGAGGCTGGCTCTGTCACGGAGATCCAGTACTCGTTTGAAGAGTTGGACCGATTCCTCGCAAAGGATGATGACCCTCAGATCATGATGTATGGTGGTGAGCCGACTCTTCGAATTCCCCTCATGATCGAGATTATGGATCGCTATCCACAAGCTCGATATATGTTACAGACGAATGCTCTCTTACTGAGTCAGATTCCAGAGGCATATGTAAAACGCTTTCATTCCATTCTTGTGTCCATTGATGGGCGTGAGCATGTCACCGACGGATATCGGTCCAAAGGGGTCTACAGGCGTGTTCTTGAGAATGTACGTTGGTTAGAGCGGATCGGTTACACAGGAGATGTTGTGGCACGAATGGCGGTTTCCCAGCATAGTGATATCTATGAGGAGGTCAGGCACCTTCTTGATCTGAGAGACCCTACCTTCAAACATGTCCACTGGCAACTGAACGTTGTCTGGGACGCTGAGGGAAATTGGACAGATTTTGATGGTTGGGTGGCAAATAGCTATAACCCTGGGATCTCCCGTCTGGTACGTGAGTGGGTTGACAAAATAGAGGAGGGCGTGATCGAGGGTATTGTTCCCTTTATGCCTCTGATGTACACGCTCCTTACTGGAAAGACCTCGCTGCTGCGATGCGGTTCTGGAATCGACACCTTCGCAATTCACATCGATGGTAGTATTGGTGTCTGTCCGATCTCGCCTGATTGGGAATGGTCTATAGTTGGAGACATTCGTGAGACCGATCCGAAAAGCCTCAGAAATGTAATGCTTGTTGATGAACCATGCCCATCGTGTGAAGTATACGGTATTTGCGGTGGTCGATGTCTGTTCGCGAACAAAGAGCGCCTCTGGGGGCAGGAGGGATTCGATAAGATCTGCGATACGGTGAAGTATCTCATTAGGGAGCTTCAGAATCAAGTTCCACGAGTCCGTCAATTGGTCGAGAGAGGAATCATCTCAGTAGATGACTTTGACTATCCCGAGTTCAACAATGGTTGTGAGATCATACCCTAGAGTGGTTCTTCCTCTTCGATCTCTTCTTCCTCAAGGCTCTTCTGCATGAGGATGATCTCTTCCCCGTCACGAACAGTCTTTTCGATCTCTTTGTAGCCGATTCGTTCGTAGAAGGTCTTCTGATCATCAATTGCCCCGTAGACCTCGATCTCTGCGGTCTTGGCATTTCTATGAGTAAGTAGATTCTCGGCGTATTCGATGAGGATCGTTCCAATACGGCGATTGCGGAATTTCTTGGCAACGGCAACACGGCTGATTACGCCAACTTGCCCGTGGAGCATTACCCGCATTGTCCCGACAATCTGATTTCCTATGATTGCAACATAGACATTGCCCATCTGGATCTGCCGAGCTATCTTGTCAAGGCTCTCTTTCATAGCTCCAGGTTCTCGGGAGAGTTGGGACTTGATGCCTGCATACGCCTCCTTGATGATTGATCGAATCTCTTCCACTTCACCAAGCTCAGCCCTACGAATCAATACTTCTGCATAGTTAAAGATTGTCGATACCACCTGCAAATTATTCTAATTCAGAATGGCAATGACATAGGAGAACATAAAACATTCGGCATCGGAGTATTGTTTATCGATTTGGTCTGTAGGTCTGTGGCTCTTGTGGTTCTCAAAATAAGACCGATCTCTCTTACGGACCAAGTATCCGTGACGAGCCTGAGTACGAACGAGATCTATAATCATGTGCATAGAAAACACCTAGTTTTAAAACAGATAATGTGAACAATGTTAAGAGGGATTGTTGATGTCCAAGGAAAAAGAAAAGACTGACGAGACCGTTGAATCCCAAAAATTGAGCGCGCGCGATAAACGAGAGATTCAGGAAGGCGCTTGCGTCAACTGTGCAGTTGCTTCCTTTGTGCTAATCGTTCTTACATTAGTTGCTATGCTCTTATGATCCCATGTCTTTTGAAAACGTAAAATAGATTGTGATTATTGGAAAAGTAGTTGTCATATATTTATATTTAGTAATTCTTTCGCAAGATGTTAACATCAACTCATATATCGAAATCAAATAATGAGCTCTGATTATCGGCTTCACTTTTCCGAATTAGTTTCTCTAGGGCCACCGCTCCCATTTCATCGCGAAAGAACTCTTTTGTTGCGATATACTCTAAAAGACTGCCTTCTCGTTCTACTTCGGCTCGTAGAAGATTTAATTCTTCAGTGATACTGAGACCACTTAAAGCGTAACTTGTTTTTTCTGCACTTTGCTTTTTTCGGCTGAATGATTCGTTTGATGCATCACGGAGGTGAATGATCCCTTTTCTAATACTGTCGAGTATTCTATTTTGCAATACAATTTGATCAGGCTGTAGATAGTAATACGACCGATTTTCAAATATACTACAATCTCTGTTGAATGCCGCAACTCTATAGTCTGCTATATTCGCAAATCCTTTTTTTCGCCAATATTCTTCATCCTCTTCGAATTTGGTGTCAGGTCGAGGTGGTACAGATATTCCTTTCCAAGGCGGCCCTATAATATCCCCATATGAAAAAGCCCCTAAAAAGTCAGAAGGCCTCTGTCTAATATCCATTGAAGATTTTCTTGGTGTTTTTCGAATATTTGCGAGATATATTACAACGTTCTTTGATTTATCTTCGAAATGATTGTTGATTCCTCTCCACATTCCTCTCATCTTAGCAATCATTGTATTGCTGAATCCTCGGCCTTGAAAATCTATCCAAATATTGGTATACCCTCGACTTGCATAATACGAGAGGATTGTATCACGAGTATTTGCATCATATCCAATATCAAACGGTGCAAAAATGGGTTTTGTATTTCTCTCCTGCAAAATGGATGCTGATACATCTACATACTTGCAAAATTCTATAGGACTGTATTTAATTTTTGTTTTTCCAACGCCATATCTCACATGTGGAATAAATACGACCGACGAGTATGCATGCATGTAATCTAGCAAATCTGTAAATCTCTTTCCAAGTTTCCTTGTCGGAAAGTCCGAAAATGATATTGAGATTGAAGTATTTGTTCGACTTAATTCCTCATTTATTTTCAATGCTTTTTTAATACGTTCCTCTTCTCCAGCCAATAGCATTGATGCGAGTGCATCATAGGTTCTCTTCTGGTATATTATTCTGTTTAATCCATAAATAGCGTTGCGAGTGTTCACACTCAAAATTTTCTTTCTCAAACTCGGGGAAATGAACGTACTGAGATAGATTGCCCTTGTTGGGGTCCATATTTGAGTTCTTCCCAAATTTATTTTCTTAATAGAAAAACCCGGAATATCTTCGCATGAGATGATCTCCTCTATTGATGTATGTAGTTCTATCCGTGACATCCATAAACCTCTTTGAAAATATGTTCAATAATTTGTATATTGTTCAGTGTTAAATTGAACGGTCTTCCTCCATTTCGTATTGCCTGTTTTACTTTTTCTAGAATTGCTATGGTTGTTTCGAATGGGAGTATTTTTTCACAGCAACAGTTGGCTAGATACCTTAGACTGAACTTTACGAATGGCTGTAGCTCGGGGATATTGTTCTCGATGAATTTTCGTGCCGGTTTATCATCGATAATAATAGAGTGAAGCTGTAATTTTCTGTAAATGAAGTATGCTATGGCCATAGTTTCGTATTCGCCTTTTTTAAAAATTTTGTCACCTATAATACTTAATAATGCAGAGTAATCATATTTGTTTAATATGTTTACAAGATTGCGAAACCTAATTGTTTCTAATGCGTCATTATGTTTTTCTGAAATCTCTTTTTCTACTGTTTTACCTATATAAAAATGAAATTTTTCTAGGATTTCCGCAAGGATCTTTGTATCGTTGATTTCGTTTTCAGATAAAAATGCAATAAAAAATGAGCTATCACTTACTATGGAATTGTTTGAACCCAACAAATCACTCCCTCTGATTTGCCCGTCTGAGTAATGCAGTTTTTTTCTCAGCAGGAATTATCTTTTTCTCTATTAACCTATCAACTATCTTTTCAGCTCTTTTTAGAATGCTCTTTGATAATTCGGATTTTTCTGAGTAGACTTTATTGGTTTCATCTGTGTACAGTAGGAATAAGAGTTCGTCCCACTCAAGATTAGTATATAATGGCACCATTAGATCAATTGCACCTAATATTGCAAAAGCATCGTCATTTTCTTTTGCACTTTCCATCATTTTATGAAGTAGTATTTTATATTTTTCCATCCCCTTGTTGGTTAACTCAATGTATCCGCCTTTTGCTCTTTCGGCCTCGGAGCGATTTTTTGGAGGTAGGTATATCCAAATGTCAGTCAAATAAGTAGGATTTTTTACAATCTCTTCAAGGTCAAATGAATACGGCCCCTTAAGGTGGGCTTCGAAAGTCACAAATTCACTTATCTTCGGATGGAATTTCCATAAGAAAAAGAAAATTTTCTGCAAATGTAGATGCGAGATTTTACCTTTTGCTTTGCCCAGTATTAATAATATTAGATATTCCGCATCTCTAATAATATCCTTTTCATGACGATCTATATTTTTCTGCACTTTCCTCACCAGATTCGGTTCATGACGAATCGTATATGCAATAATTTTACTTAAAGTTAAAATTAATGAGATATGTATGATTCAGTTATCGAATCGAATTTTGACTCTCATTTATTTTACAGTTGGTAATTGTTAGAGTTATATTCTTAATAATTATTCCGCACCTCGTATTGTTTTGTTATAGCTATTGCATGTATAATATTGAATGCGTTTACTATCTAATAATCTTCTTGATATTTGTTTGGCGAACAAAAATTTTGTATATGTTTCTAAAAGCTGCTAAGTACGTCAAAACATGATAATAACGACCAACTTGTAGTAGCACATGCTATTATTTAGGAAATAGATCCAGTGTAAGCGTTCTGCCGCAGTGGTCACAATCAACCGCAGTATGAGCGCGCAGACGCAAGACCTGTGTATCTGTCAACTCACCCCCACAATACACGCATCGCCACAAGCGTACCATATCCGTGATCTCCTCGATCGTGATGGGGAGCATTGCGGTATCATCGCCGTGTGTCGTCACCTTGACAGTTGACTGATTACCGTCCTTATGTCCGGTGATCACTATCACTATTGCGACTCTCTTTCCCGTGTATTTTCCATCGGCGAACCCTTGGACTGTTCCGATAAATTGATCGCCTACTATCTCTTGATGCCGACCGATCACATAGAAGTTTCTGAGTTGTAGGATTTGGTCGGTTCGCTCAAACAAGATCTGGGCATTCCAGTCCGTCTTGAACTCATTGTCGATGTGAGTCATCTCTTGAAGTGCCTTGTCAAATTCATTAGGTGCTGTGTTCAATGGTTTGAGCAGGTCACAGACTGAACGGATGATATACGGTGCAACGGGAAATGTGTGTACATGATCTGTAGAATCGATCAGTGACACGCTTGCAACGATCTTCCCTTCAACGCAGTCTTTCGTCGGGGCAAATGTGAAGAGTGGAGATCGAAATCCCCCCACCTCTATTCGCTTTATGATCTTGACCGATTCGCTCGTAAGGCTGAGCGTGTCCGAGGGATAACTGACTATTGTGACCACAATATTGGTGACCACTAATTTCGAATTGTTTACGATTTTGACCTTGTAGTGGAACTCGCCTCCCTCAATCTCGCATCCTCGTAGGACTGATACACCATCAGTAATGTGCGGGTCACCACTGTCTTCGATCTCTTCGCCTGTCTTTGGTTGCTTAGTCCGGGTCTCAGTATCGATAAAGTCCCCCTGCTTGTGTTCGGACTTTGAGACCTTGGAGTGCGAATAAAGATCCAATGTGAGAGATGCACCGCAATAGCGACAAGTGTAGACACTGCCTGTCTGGATGGTCATGATCTGTTCTGGGTTCAGAGGTGCACCACAGTTGAGGCAGATCCATGAGTCTATCTTTTCAATAATCTCATCAATGGTACTGGGCAACATTGCCTCATCGTCACCACTGACACTCACCTTCACGCGGGTCTCATCGTTTCCTGCTTTCCCTGTCAGAGTGATTGTGACGCCCACACGTTTTCCCGTGTACTTGCCCAGCGCCATTCCTGTGATGGTCCCGATTACTTGATCATCAACCGTTTCGCTGTGGACATTGACCAAGTAGAAGTTGATTGCGGGTAATATCGTCCGTGCCTTGCGGAGAAGTACATCAGCTGGCCAATAGAGTACCATCTCCGACTTTGATCTGACCAGGTTCCTGAATACAGACTCGAACTTGTCCTGTGTTGTCTGCACTGGTTGAAGCAGGTCACAGACCGAACGAATGACATAGGGTCGTGCTCGTAGAATCCGGAGCCTATCTGTTTGATCAATATAGTTTACCACACAAACCAATTTACCTTCAACACAGTCCTTCGATGGCCCGAACTCAAACCTGACAGTTGTAAAATCGCCACCGTTGATTCGTGGGATCGTCTGGGAGATCTCACTGGTCAACTGCATACAATCTCTAGGATAGGCCACCATTGTTGTAACCACGTTCGTGACAACAAAATTGCTCCGGTTCTTTATTGTTAGTACATAGATAAACCGGCCACCTGTGATTATACAGGTGCCGCTTACAAAGAGATTATGCGGCGTGCCTCTTCGTATAATCCTCGCCTCTGCGATCTTGAGCTTACGTGCGCGTAACCACGCGGCCTGACTTTCTCTTGCACGTTCGTCATCCAGTGACCAGACCTGCTTCTCAATCTGTTTCAGTTCGGGATATTCTTCCACCATCTTTTCCAGATGCTTGACTAACGTCTTAGCTTTATAGCTCTCCTGAAATATGGCTGCGATTGCCTCGTCCGCATCGCCACCTTCAGTAGCAATCATTTTGAGCTGGATTATGTGATCCTGGGCACGGTGTAAGAACTTGCTAAACTTTTCACGGAGTGTTTGATCCATATTTACTGATTCAAGAACTGTCTGAATTTGCTCCATCTCACTCCCTCACATATTGGTCGCGTTTTAGAACTGTACCACAATATGGGCACGCGACCGCGACTCCTGTCTTGAGTAATACTACATCATCAGCGTCTAGCGGATGGCCACATGCAATGCAGCTCCACGTAGTGATCCCCTCGGACAACTCCTCGATGGTCGTTGGAAGCATGGCAATATCGTCGCCCATCGCCTCCACCGTGACCAGGCACTCATTCTTGTCAACGGTGCCAGCTATTGTGATCACTGCTACTACTCGTTTCTTGGTGTACTTTCCCTCAGCGAATCCTCGAATGACCCCCACAAACTGACCACCTGCATCACGAGTGGTCTCATCTACGATGTGAAAATTATTTGCAGCGAGTAATTGCCGTGTCTTCGTAAAGGCGAATTCGGCATTCCATGGGACTGTGGTCTCACGCTGGTCTGAGACCATGTCGCTCAAGATTGTGTCCAGTTGTTGAGTGACCATCTCTTTCGGTCTCAATAGGTCACAGACTGATCGAATCACATATTCGCGGACTGGTAAGACATGCACCTTGTCTGTCGCATCATTGAACGACACACTTGCCACGATCTTCCCCAGTACACAGTCTTTTGTCGGAATAAATACGAAACTAGGAGACCGGAAACCGCCGACCTCAATTCGTGATATCCTCTTGATTTTTGGGCCTACCAGTTCAAGGCAATCATCAGGGTATGCTACGATTGTGACAATGATCTCTGTAATGACGAACGGCGATGAATTCTTTATTTTTACTTTGTATTCAAAGGACCCACCGATCACTTCACAGCCCCTGAATATCTCGATCTTCTCTACTGCTTCCTGTAAATCTTCAGCCGTCACGCCAGCAGATTGTGCTGGTGTGGTTCTCGAAATTTCCCATCCGCGTTTCCTCATTGCATTTCTTGCTAATCTCATGGCATTGCTGAACTGTCTAGTGAGTGCAGTCAATCTTCCTTTGTGCTGAAATGATCCATGTTTGACCAAGAGATCCATGGCTTCGGACTCAGCAGTAGCAAACTCTTGTTCAAATTCTGCAAGTCTTTTCTTTCCATCGCTCAGATCGATGGATTCCTGTTTGCTGAATTGTTTGACCGATTCAATTATCGCGATCATAATGTCGAAGAGTTCGCTAATACGTTTGTTGAACTTCTCCAGCTCGATAATGCTCTGGTCCTTTTTGCTGGCCATTAGGGTTCGTGCACGCAACCATGCTGCACGGCGTTCTACATTGAAAGTTGCTCTGAGTAGAGAGATGCGGTTTCTATAATCGCTGTCGTCCGAATGGCTCTGCAAGAGATGTTCAATGATTCCGAATATTTTATTTATACTATTATTGACCCGGAAGACTACAGAGATTGCGTCCCATGGATCCTCGTCGCTCCCTTCTTTGGCAATTTCCTTTAGATGTTGGATCTCTGCTTCTACAGTCCGCAGTAATTCCTCAATCTTGTCGCCGGCCAGACTATCGCCTTGTTCAATCTCAATATTGGTACTCACAATAATTCCTCACCTGGCTATCCACATAGATACCTACTGCTTCCTGCTGTTGATCATTGTCCGGATTATCGCCTTACTATCGTTCAACCAGCTCTTATTGATGAGAACTCTTCCGGAACTAAATTTGAATACTTGATGAAACTGCGGACTAGGTAGCA
This sequence comes from Candidatus Thorarchaeota archaeon, assembly GCA_021498125.1. Classification (NCBI taxonomy): domain Archaea; kingdom Promethearchaeati; phylum Candidatus Thorarchaeota; species Candidatus Thorarchaeota archaeon. The sequence goes on from JAIZWL010000009.1 coordinate 44,252, forward strand.
GTAAGCCTCCATAAATCATTGCCAATCCCACATCCTGTAAACGCCTATGCACTGTGACACGTACAATACGCATCATTTGGGTAATAGTTCGTAAATTTTGATTTAAACATTGCTTCAGTTTTAGGAGTTGCTAACGTTCTAACATCATCTATGATTATGACAATCAGTCTTCCTGTCGCTCTAGTATTCCAATATATCCTCTGCGTGGTCCTACTACCCGAATAAGTTTCCATCCTGTTTCTTCAGCAAGAGTGGCCATCTCTTCTGGACTTACTGTCAGAAGATCAATCCAGTCGCTGACAAGGTTCTTGTATCGCAGCCTAAATCGCACTTGCCCAACAGGCCATCCTCTGGAACGGTTCTTCTCATGATATACTAGATGGATTTCATTATCAGTATCACTAGAGTCACGTGACTCTGCAAGTATTATTGCTCTACTGTTTGTGATGTTCCAGAGTCGTTTTAGCATTTCTCTAACTCCATCATAATTACCTGGAATACCAAAGTTACAACCAAGCAAGAGTATGGTATCGAACTTTCCAAGTGTGAGATCCAGAGCCATCACATCCATGACCTGGGCATTCTCGATACCGTTACGCTTACAGGCCTCAATTGCTCCTGGCGAGAGGTCAATTCCATGAACTACAAAACCTCGTTCTTCCAAGTAGCACATGATTCTCCCTGCACCACAACCGATATCGAGGACGCGCCCTTTTACAGACTTGAGAGCCTCGCAAAGTGGTTCCGACCAATCCTCATATTTGCTAACATAGAAGCGTCCGTCCATCTCGCTGATGAAACCATCATCCCGTTCAATCTGATGTGTCGCATCTTCATTCTGAACTGCGGCTAACAAGATTGCTCCCATCACATCCGACATCTAAAACACCCACCAGTTTATCGCGATTTTATTAATAAATGTGCTGTTTTAAGATAGAAATCTGTGGCGAGTATTTTGTGAAATCTGTTATGATTGATGTTTCTACAGGTTTCTGGAATGAATCAAGTGATATTGTGTTACATCCGGTCGTTTGGCAAACAAGATAATCGCCGTTCCGGAAATTTTTCATCATGCGATTCGATAGAGATAAATGCTACAATTCTGGGAGATATTTTAATCTTCTAGAGGAGGAGATTAAAATTCCTACGAAAAGCATGCCCGAGGTCGATAATTCTTTATTAAAATTATTCGAGAAATTGGCGAACTGGTTAAATCTTAGTGAGAATGCTGCTCCGGCACTTGCAGCTCTTCTCTATGAGAAATACAAGACTGGCCAACGGCTGAGCGCTAAAGAGATCAGCGAACGAACAGGATATTCCCGTGCAAGCATTGGCACGATCATGGCGGAACTTGTTATGACTGGAATTGTTACGGGTCATCGGGATAACGATCAGACTGGTCGTGGGCGTCGAAGAATCCTTTATGGGATTGATGGCGATGTTTCGATGCTCTTTCTCGCTGGAGTTGATCGGATGTTGCAGCGTCTTCAAGTCATCAAGCATGATATTGTCCAGCTCCATGACGAGGTCAAAGACGAGAAGGCTCTTGGTTCAATGCTCAAAGACCTTCATGTAAAGATTGATGACAGTATTCATTGCTTAAGCAATCTTGATATGTTTAAGGCTGCATAGATGGTCGTGTTTCGTCTCGTATAACGTCAAGACTCATACCAGTTTGACCAATAATATGATATAAAATAAGTAAGAGAGCCAGAAGGCTCTCTTGATGTATTGTTATTATTACTATTCTTTTTACTCTTTGTCTTCGTCTTTCTCTCCGAGACGCTTTGCTTTACCAAGGCGACGACTACTATCTACAGAGAGGCGTCGTGTGTCACGAGTTGAGAGATCATGTCCCTGTTTCCCTTCTGGAATTCCTTCCGCACGCTCACTTGGCCAGCTCTCTCCAGGTTCTGGAACGCGCTCGGCGATCTCTTCATCTACTTCTCCGGGAGCAAAGGTTTCTCCCTCTTCACGCGCGTGTGAGACAATCCGCTCGACGCGTTCGACTTTCAAGTAGTATAGCATCGTGATCATTGCCACAATCGGGAACGCAAGAAGTTTGGCGATGTCGCGGAAGATGTAGGTCGCATATGTGGTTGTTCCCGACCAGTCAAAGATGTACCAGCTTCCTAGAATCGAGGTCGGAGCACTGGCGGTCACTGCAATTATACTGTCTACATAGAAGAATCCGCTGGCGAGGAAGAAGGTCAATAATGGCCCAAAGTCCCTAAGGCGAGCACGGGATTCTTCGACGACCTCTGTGACCGTTCGTCCAATCCCACTCATCGCATAGATAAGGAAGAAGAGAGACATCCCGATATCTACAGGTGTCATCTGTGGGGCACCAGTCCTTCTCATGACATTAACAAGGAAGTAACCCGCATAGACCGCAACGAAGACGGTCAGAAGTGCGATATTGAGCGCAGCACCCTTCTTTGCGTATCTGAAAAATGTGAACAGTGCCACCATTGCAAACAAGCCAAGCATTCCCATTGCTGCCACGAGGAATGGCCATTGGATCGTGATATTGGTCATAAATTCGCTGAAGACTGACCCAATGATCGCATCAATGCCGAACAAATTGTTTGGGATGATGACCAAGGCAAGGAGGATCTCGGCTCCGATTATGCCTATACCAATGAGCAAAACGATGAAGCTACCAATTCCAATCGCAAGACCTCCCTTTTTGGGCTCCGCAATTGTTGCAAGTCGTAGACTTGTTCGTGAGGACAGGTATGCTTGAAATGCGATCCAGCCAACCCAACAGAACATGGAGAATGCAAGTAATCCAATCTCTCCGATTGCGATGGAGAGAAAGACCGAGATTGCGAATGAGACCGCTAGCCATGCAAGGCCTTTGAATTCGGTAACATGACCCCGCCCGCGTCGAGTGATCCAGAGTCGATCCATCTTTAATCCGGTGAGAAGCGTTCCAATACCAAAGTAGATCGTACCAGTCGCTCCCACATACACGAACGTTCCGACAAGAAACTGTTCAACCGTCGTACCTACAAAAAGCGTGATCAACCATGATACAAATAGTGCCAGAAACGTCGTTGCTACGAAAATTATCAGATATGCAACATATCGTCGCGTCTTGAAGAACACTTTGAGTCCATTTATTATTCCAGAGAGAATCGGGATTCCCAAATGCGTTACCTCCCTTTACTTCTCATATCGCATTTGCTGTTTTAAGCTTTGCACGCGCGTGTTTCTTGAGCAGTTTCAGATGTTTTCCCTGTTATTACTGTTTTTTACAACCATTAATTTATGGTAACAGTCTCGTATTGTGGTTCTAAAGATATTAAACAAACGTTTGTTTTTATATAAAGCTCAGTTATAGACATGTTTAATAGTGGTTACGTTTCTACTACGTTTGTGGTCAGGTATGATCCGCAGGGCCTAGTTTTCGTAACATGCCCTCATTTACAACTCCCCCCCCTCCTACCACAACTTGCTCTGCGGAACTCTGGCCACACCTTTTCTCTACGAGCCTATTCTCCTGAGTGTCAATTTTCTATGGTCGCGTGCTCTAAAAGACGGGATCATGTTATCATTGAATGATACATGGTAGCACGATCGACACATTCTGGTGTTCTTGCGTTTTACAAGTGACCGTTGATAAAAACCAGAGTTTATTAACAAATAGTGTGGTTGAGTCTTTACGATAGAAGCACCCGGCGCCAAACTGAGGGTGGAGATAGGAAAGCAAAGATCTGAGTTTTTGTTATGGTCCTGTCAACGGGTGGTCAGTTATCGTTATGTTCAACGAGGAAAAAGGTATGTATAGAAGCTACAGCAAGGGAACTTTGCTTTTCCTGTTGATGATTTTGCCATCTCTCATGGTCGTGCCACTTATTGCTGCTCCGCAAACCACTAGACTCGCGGCAAGTCCTCCACCTGAGGTTGTTCAGGTGGCTGGAGCACGATTGTCAACGTATACAGAGCATGTTCCTATTATTATTAAATCCACGCAGGACTTTATATCTCAGGGATGGCCTGGGTCTGGAACCGAACTTGATCCGTTTCTCATCTTAGGATTGAATATCTCTTATGATGTGGGTCTTGTCATTATTAACATCACGAACACTGATGCATACTTCAAGATCGTGGACTGTGTGGCCAATCAATTGACCTCGGGGATTGCAACAATTCTCTTCGAGAATGTTTCGCATGCCACTATTGAGTATTCAACAGTCACGGGTCAAAAAACAGGGATTGAACTTGTAAATGCAACAAACACAGCTATTAGTCATGTTGATGTTACTGTGACTGGTTTTGCCAATGCGGCATACATTACAGACGCGGATCATGTTTCTGTGTCGAATTGTATCTTCAACTCGACGTTTTATCATCTCACGATAGTGGGGTCTAACTTTTTGAGTATCCGCGATACATCCTTTGTTGGTACAGCCCTTTGGTTCTCTTTATATATTTCTAATTCAAATCACACAACAATTTCTGGGTTAGACGTTGTCACGGCCTTTTATTTTGCATGGGTTGTGGACAGTTTCGGATTTAGTGTTGATGGTTCAACTGGGACCGATTTGACTGACGGGTTTATGTTTGACAATGTGCATGATATTCGCATTATTGATACATCTATATCCGCTGTTGATTATGGTGTTCAGGTGTCTTCTAGTGTTGTCAATATGACGATTGACGGTTGCCAGATCACTACGTCTTCAGATCGTGCAATAACCATGAACTCTGGTAATCTTACGCGGATTATCAATAATCATATTTATTCTTCGCATGATGGTATCTATATTAGTACAGCTCGTGACTTGGAATTATCCGGCAATGTAATTGAAGATATTGTCAACTCAAATGCAGTTACTATTAGTGGCTGCACGAACCTGATCATTCGTGATAATACAATCCGTTCTATTTCATCTGGACACGGAATTGCATTGAACAAAATAGCCAACATTTCTATAACCGGAAATACACTCTATGATGTGTCTAACTATGCAATCAGTGGTACGTACCTCAATGATACCCTGATCGCTTCTAACACGATTTCAGCAACGTTGCGTGCTGTATATGCTCAAAATGACAACAGGTTGCTGATCACTTCTAACACTTTTTCAGAATCGGACTATGCAGGATATATCGCCTTTTCCGATGATGTAAATGTGAGTTATAACACCGCAACTGACCTTGATGATTCAGGATTTTACTTTTCAGGAATAGATACCAACTTGGTCATTGTGGGAAATGAGATTGTGGACGCCAATAACTATGGGATCCACATTGTTGGTAGCTCGCATTCATTGGTTGAACGAAATATGGTGATGCAAGCATTTACCTGCATCAATCTAGGAACCTCACCAAATAGCACCGTACAGTCGAATGTTGTACAAGACTTCAGATCCAGTGGTCTTTCAATCTCTACCTCTGGAGATAGTGAGATCCTGAACAACACGGCTATCGCAAGTCGTATCGCTACCGTTGGGATTTTGGTTACTGGAGCTCAAAGTGGCTATACGTTCTCTGGAAATCAGATGTATGCGTGTGGCTTCAAAATCTTACGTTCAGGGATCACCCCAAGTCCTAATGTCTATACTATGAACAATAATACTATTGGTGGCCTTCCCGTCTATTATGGACTGAATAAGAACGGAATAAGTATCGATGGTTCTCAATATGGTCAAGTTATTCTTGTTAATTCCACCAACGTCTTAGTCCAAAACGGTAGTTTTGTCAGGAGTACCATTGGTATCAGTTTACTGTTTAGTAACTTTACCACAATTGATGGGGTTCATGTCGTTGAGCCACGTTATGGAGTTGAGTTACAGTATTCTCATAATGTGACCATAAAGAACTCAAGTTTTCTTGGCGGTAGTGCAGGTCGCGGAGTGTACTTGGAACGTTCTTCGAATCTCACAATTATGAATAGTGAGTTCACTAAATTTACCGGGTCTCCAGCAATCGACCTTAATCAGGCGAGCGTCTTTTTGATCACGAATGTGTCAATCTCTGACTCTTATGATGGTCTGACCTTGAATGACATCCTCAATCTGACATTGTTATATTCGACATTCGAAAATATTGCTCATTATGGAATGTATGCCTCTGGTAATTCTGATTTTGCACAAATCTATTCTTGTACATTCATTAATGCCAGCTTTTCGATTCGGATTATTGACCAGACGAGTGACTGGGTCATTGACTCTTCGACATTCTTGTATTCGCCTACTGCCGCAATTAAAACAGGTTCACCCCATAGTGATTACATCAACATTACGAATTGCTATTTCGAAGGCAATGATTATGGTATCTATAGCCAGTATGCTGACTATTGGAGGATCACTGGAAACACCTTCCGATGGAATATCCAAATGGGTATCTACTTGTCTGCTATGACCAGTCCTATTATCTATTCCAACACCTTTGTTGGTAACAAAAATGCCAACGGCTATGATACGGCCAGTCACTTCTGGGACGATGGTGTGGATACTGGAAATGCATGGGACGACTATTCGGGTTCTGGTTCTTATCCCGTTTCCGGTGGTGGTGGTGCTACGGATCGCTATCCTACAAAGTATCTTCCCACTTCACCTATTGTCAGCACTCCACTGGACGTGTCCTATGCAGAGGGGACAGAGCATTACTTTTTGACATGGAACGCCTATGATGACTATCTTGTCAGTTGGAATGTCACTTGTGATGGTGCCCTCTTTGCAGCAGACGCATGGAACTATGACGATGTAACTCTTGACATCGGTGGTCTTGCGTATGGCGATTACACGTTCGTGATCACCCTTCGTGATAATGATGCGAATACGGTCCAAGACACTGTGCTTGTTTATGTCTATGATGGGACTGCACCTCAGATTGAAGGACCCTTTACAATGATCGCGTTCGTGGGCGCTTCTGGTCAGGTACTTGCTTGGAACGTTAGTGATCTGCATCCTGCCAATTATTCGCTCTACGTGGATGATACGTTGACCGTGGAGGATGACTGGACCACGGGGACCATCACCTATGACGTGAGTGGTCTTGCAGTCGGCGATCACGAGGTCCGGCTTGTAGTCCGTGATATCAGTCGCAATGAGACCTCGAATACTGTGTTGGTGCGGATGATCCAAGACGTCACAAGTCCATCGGTTGACTCACCCGCGGACTTGACCATCTACTATGGCTCGATTGGCAATACTGTCGTCTGGACCCCAACCGACCTCTATCCTGAGAGCTACACGGTGACGCTCAATGGAACCGCTGTTGCCTCCGGTGATTGGTCCGGCGCAAAGATTGTCATTAATGTGGATGGCCTTGACCTAGGTGTGCACCAGTTCACTCTGACAGTCTATGACGCGTCAGGGAACAGTGCATCTGATGAGGTCGCAGTCACCGTCGTCTCCTCGCCTTGGGCCCCAGCATCAACGACCACCGTCACTCCATCTGCGCCCATTGATCCATTATTGATAGGTCTGGTCGTGGCTGGCGTGGCAGGTGCCATTATCATTGTTGTCGTATTGTACATGCTCAAGAAGCGACGAGCTGCGTAGTGCCATAGATCTGTTTGGGGATGCGTTATCCCTAAACAGCCCCTATTTTTCTTTTTTATTACTTTGTCTTTAGTTATGTATATTCTATAGGTAAGTGGTGGTCTATGGTTCACATCAACCGAATTCGCAACTGGTAAATTTCGTTTCGTTGCTGTTAGGTTTGAATGACAGTACATAGTAGATTTTCTTATTATGTGCAGTTAACCTTTGATATGCGAGTACAATGCAGAGTCCAGAGCAGATTCCCATCTTAGCAGTATCTGTAATTATCACGGCCATTGGTCTGGGAGTGATCTACCGAGGTTGGTGGAAGACACGCAACCTTACTGCATTCCTGTACGCCCTCACAATTACCGCTTTTTCAGGAATGGCCCTCGATCTTCTTCTTGATCAGACCTACATGCCATTTCGGCAAGCGGACATTATTATCAATGGGGAGCGGTTGTGGATCTCAAATATGCTACTTGCAATTTTTGTAATCGCGGGGTATCTCGCATGGTATTTTGCAATCATTGTGTCACAATACGAGTTTCCTCCCTCACGGACTCTCTTAGTTGCATTTTTGGCGGGAGGGTCGCTTCTCGGAGCAGTTCTTAGAGCAGACTGGTCAAGTGATTTAGTCCTTCTACTTCAGCTTCTTGCCTTTGCTATCCTTATTGTTGAGATAATCAGATATGGGGTACGAGTCTTACGAGTCAAGCGGCAATTAGAGGAACGTAGGCAGCTTCTCATGTACTTCTTGGGATTTGTTGTCTGGATTATTGCGGGCCCGGTGGGTATTGTTGCAGATAGCCTGAATCTTGGAAGCTTTGGCCACACGCTCTGGGTATTTCCATACAGCTTTGGGCTTCTAATTGTGGCTTATGTTGTTGCAAAAAATCCGCGTGTGTTGATCATTAGTGAGACCCAAGCATACGACTACATGGTACTGGATGGTGAAGGCTCTCTCATATTCGCACACCGGATTCTCGAGTATAGCCGAAGTATCGATCTGGAATTATTAGGCTCTGCAATGTCCGGGGTACTATCACTGTTCAAGGAGATGCTTGGTTCCGAGCAGGAACTCAATGGTATCAATCATGGTGATGTGCGGATTCTTGTCGAGCATGGGTTAAAGACAACACATCTTCTTGTTGCATCCCGTGAAACTCCTACTTTCCGACAGATTCTCCGTAATCTTGTACTGGAGTTTGAGACTAATTATAGAGATGAATTGGTTGCGGAGGCGCCCTTAGTGACCGCATACGACTCGTTTCGAGAACGAATTGAATCAGTCCTGATCTAATCTGGACGTTGTTTCGATCTACTCGGATGTTTAAGTTGTATTCATCGGTGTTCATCAGGCCTTAGGAATGCAGGAATGATTTGGGACCTATGTGCTGTCCCCACAAGCAAGAAGTATGAATCCACTTTGACATCGCTCCACCATTAATATCACATTTCAGAAAACCAGAGTTTATTAACAAATGTGGCAATTAGCGAATGATGCATCCGCCACCAGTTTGTGGGAATTGAAAGGTGATAAAGGCCACTTGTTTATGAAGTTGGTCTACCGTTGAAGGTGGATGCCTGGAAGTTAAAACAGAGGTGAATCATGTGCAACAAAGATCTATTTTAGGACTGGCACTTGTTCTCGTGATGATTCTTCCGGCTTTTGTTGTGATGCCATTGGTCAATACTCGTAGTAACATGATATCTACTGAGAATATTGTCCATGGTGGAGTTCAGACCGCAGGAGCAAGATTATCAGGATATACAAACCATGTGCCAATTATTATTAGCAAGGCTCAGGATTTCATAACCCAAGGATGGCCCGGTTCAGGTACAGAACTAGATCCGTTCCTAATCTCAGGATTGAACATTACTTATGATGTGAATCTGGTGTCGATAAATATTACAAACACCGATGCTCATTTCAAGATTGTAGACTGTGTGATAAACCAGCTTTCGAGTTCATTTTATGCAATTTATCTTGCCAATGTTTCCCATGCATCGATTGAATACACGACCCTAGCTTCAAAGGGGGATGGGATTTTCCTTTCCAATGCAACATCGACTAGAGTGATGAATACAGACTTGACTATAAATTCGTCTGGTTTTAATGCTGTCCGCATAATCTCATCTGATGATGTCGTAGTTCAAGATTGTGTTATCACTGCATCAAGTGGTCGTGCGGTTTATTTGACTGACTCGAATAACCTCTTAGTCAAAGATATTTCATTTGAGGGGTCGTTATCTTACTATGGAATATTTCTCTATAATTCCAATTCCACTTCCATAATGGGTTTTATTGCGGATACGACATTCACCATTGCCTATGCTTCATATGTTCGTGATTTCTCTATTACTGGCTCTGGCGGCACTAATCTTAACTACGGGGTTCGGCTGGATAATGCCCAAAATGTGACCATTTCCAACACGAATATTACTAGCAGTAGCTATGGTATCTATGTATTGGGGGGTGTGGTTTCAGATATTACTATTAAGGGTTGTCGTATCTCCTCGTCAAATAATTATGGAATTTATAGTGTTGTAAGTACAAATAATACCCAAATATTGAACAACAGGATCTTCTCATCACTGCATGGGATCATGCTTCAGTCTTCATTTGGTGTTTCGATAATCGGCAATACCATTGAGGACATTAGTAAAGGGAAAGTGATGGTCCTATCTAACTCTCAAGATTTGGTATTGACAGACAATACAATCTCGCAAGTCAGTCTTGGTGAAGCAATCTACTTGTTTCATGTTGTCAATGCTACTGTTTCGAGAAACGCAATCTCACATGTTGCCACCTATGCAATATATGCAGATACAGTCAACGAAACAACGGTCATGGATAACACCATAACTGATGTAGACACTGGAATTTACTGTGACACCACGTACCAGTGGGACATTATTTCTAATACCGTTGAGTTAGCCACTAGCACAGGCATATACGTCAGTAGTTCTGGTGATTTTAATGTGAGCTACAATACAGTATCTAACGTTGACAGTGAAGGAATCTACACGGATACTCTTACAGGTGATCTCTTTGTTGTTGGCAATGATGTTTCGCAAACCGGGGATGCTGGCATCTATGTTTCAGACATTTCAAAACCCCTTGTAGAAAATAATACATTGAATCAGGTGTATGAGGGTATCTATGTATCCGCAGCTCCCAATTGTACAGTCCGTTTCAACCAGATCTGGGATGCAACCTATGCTGGAATCAATACTTGGATGATCTATGACGGAAAGATATTGAACAACACCATTGGTGCTGGTCCTAAAATTGGCATCTATCTGATGTACGCTAATAATGCGACCATCTTTGGCAATACAATGACAGAGTGTGGAATTTATTTTCCATTCGGCCACTCCTTGGCTTTCTATGTCTTGGACCTGTCTTATAACACAGTGAACGGGCTGCCTGTCTATTATGCCCTAAATCATAATGGGTTGACTATTGATGGGAACTCCTATGGTCAGATCTTTATTGTCAACTCAACGAACATTCTTGTTCAAAATGGTTCCTTCATAAATCCGACAGTTGCTTTTCAAGCCCTTTACAGTGACTTTATCACGATTGATAAGATCCATGTTGAGTCCATTTATTTTGGCATTGGATTTGGGCACTGTAATAACTTGACCCTCACAAATCTGTATCTCAAAGGCAGTTCTGGGCGAATCGGAATTGAGTTATACACTACGATCAATGTGACAATCACCGAGGCTGCGCTTTATGATTGGAGTCACACAACAGATGGTAATGGGATTTACGCATATTATGGTGAGGTGTTTACCCTGACCAATTTGACAATAGTTGGATCCTACTATGGTATCTATGCCTCGAATACTGATAATGTGACCCTTACAAATACGATAGTGAAGGATACTATATCTCGTGGTATTTATGCTGTCAGTTCAGAGTACTGGGAGGTCCATGAGAGTGAATTTTTGACGTCTCTCTATGGTATCTACCTCTACCTAGGTTCGACTCATTGGATCATCGACAACTCAAAATTCCTCTACAGTGGTTATGATGGGATACGAAGCACATCTTCAACTGGTGATTATAATAACGTGACCAATTGTCTGTTTGAAGGTAATCGTGATGGTGCCTATATCTCCTCTGGAGATTACTGGGCATTCATTGGAAATACCTTCAGGTGGAACACGAGGTATGGACTGCATGTAACTGGAATGGCTGGTCCCGTTATCTATTCAAACACGTTCGTAGGTAACATGGACGAGAATGGATATGATACTGGTACTCATTACTGGGACAATGGTGTTGACACTGGAAATGCATGGGATGATTATTCGGGTTCTGGTGCATATGATGTTCCTGGTGGTGGCGGTACTCAGGATCGCTATCCATCAAAGTATCTTCCTACATTCCCCATTGTAAGTATGCTTCCGGATGTATCTTATGCAGAGGGAACAGAACATTACCTCCTGACTTGGTACGCATATGATGACTATCTTGTCAGCTGGAATGTCACCAGAGATGGTCTTCTTTACGATCAGGGTGCATGGAACTTCCACAATGTGACAGTTGACGTTGGTGGTCTTGCGTATGGTGATTACGCCTTTGAGGTAGCAATCCGCGATAGCGACGGAAACACAGTGTTCGATACCGTACATGTCCATGTCTATGATGGGACCGAGCCACACATAGTGGCCCCCACAGTGATGCTTGCCTTCGTTGGTGGCAGCAACCAGTATCTGGTGTGGAACGTCAGCGATCTGCATCCTGCGAACTATTCCATCAATGTGGACGATGTCTTTGTAGTCGGTGGTGATTGGACAACTGGTACAATTACCTTTGATGTCAGCGGTCTGACAGTCGGTGATCACGATGTAGAACTGGAGCTTCGTGATATTGATCTCAATCAAGTCACCAGCACTGTGCTGGTACGGATGATCAGTGACACGACCAATCCCACGATTGATTCACCCTCGGACGTGACAATCTATGCTGGCTCTTCAGGCAATATCATTGTGTGGACGCCAAGTGATCTCTATCCTGACAGGTATGAGATCACTATGAATGGGTCTGCTATGACAATCGGTGACTGGAACGGTGAAGTGATAATCCTGAGTCTTGATGGCCTTGATGTGGGTGTGTATCAGTTCACAATAACGGTCTACGATGGCGCAGGAAACAGTGCTTCCGACTCCGTCACAGTTACTGTGATTGCGGCGTCTTGGTCTACTGGTGTTGTGCCAACAACTACTACAACAACCTTGCCGCTCTTCGATAATGCACTTGCAGTCATTGCACTTGCCGCAGGCGCAGGCATAGTAGTTGTCATAGTTGTGCTCTACTTCTTGAAGAAACGTAGAGCTTGAGCAATATCTGCTGCTTGGGATCCGAATCCCAAGCGGTCCCCTTCTTTTTTTACTTGAACCATTTTTCAGATGCAGTGCAGGTTATAGACTTCTCTTGGTTCTCAGGTGACCTTTGGGAATCGAATGGTGACACTTGCTCCCTGTTCTGGATGATTCGCAACCCGGTCTGAGATTGTGATGTACGCACCGAACTTGTTTGCAATAATTTTGGCCTGAAGCAGACCGATTCCCCCAAATCTTCGTGCGGAGTCAAATATTATGGTCTTTTCATCATCTGTGATCCCCTTTCCATTATCAGAGATGATGCATTCATGACCCATTGATGTTTCACGTATTTCGATCCAGACTCTTTTGTCTTTTCTGGAATTATGAATGATTGCGTTTTCAAGGATGATTGAAAAGATACGTGGAGCATAGCGATTTGCGTGGATGATGATATCTTCCTGTGGTCGCTGAAACTCAAAGTGGGCATTAGGATACATTGTCTCAAACTGTCTAACACTTTCATCCACGATCTTGGTGAGCGAGACCTCTTCTAAGGGATACTCTTCCAGTCCGTTGAGAGTCCTTGCCTTGCTTACTAGTCTACTGATCCTGTCAATGGCATCCTCAATAATCTTCCGTCTGGCAATCGCATCACTTTCATTCTCATCCTGCAATGCGATCCCGAATTCAAGTGCCTGTAGGAGGTTGGCCACATCGTGTGAGAGCACATCTAAGAATAATTGAGCTGCCTCTTTTGCGCGGATCTTCTCAGTGAAATCTATGGCAACATGAAAGATGTGTTGCAGTTTCCCAGAATCGTCGAAGGCAGGAATAGTAGACACTTTGAATAGTCTTCCAAGCTGGTCGATCTCATCATTGGAGATCTCTGGGTGGAGACTGCGGAGGACAGCATCAACGGGGCAATTAGATATAGGCTCATCTGTATGATGAAACACACTAAAGCACTTCTTGCCAATAAGATCGGTTTCGGCCTCAAAACCAAAAGTTTCCAGCAAGACTCGATTCGCACCGCGAATTGTGTGACTTGGATCGACTATCATGGTGGGGTACCCAAGAGCGTCAAATATGGTACGCCATTGGAACTCCTTTATGCGGTTGACATATTCAGCAGGTAAGATCCCCAATTGATGAGCAAGGATGGCAGTACCAACATGAACGCCACCTTGAAGAAGTGGAAAAATGACAACTTCCCAACTTATGTTATTTTCAGTCACCTCAATGCTCCTCTGTGGGATTCTCAGTCGTACCGCATTCTTTACTTTGGGTATGGCGCATAATTGTGAGAGAAATGGATACTCTAGTTCATCAAGTCTGTGTCCTATGATCTCGAATTTTGAGGTATTGAGTGCCTTCAGTGCCGCAGTATTGGCCCAACCTACCACCATATCTTGATCTAAGAGAAGAATGATGTCTTCAAGGTATTCCAATAATACCTCTCTCAGATTTTGGACAAGTCTTTCAGTACTATCATCCAACATTGCCCATCCCTATTACAGTATATCCTCTCTTTTCTATTTCCCATTCAATATTAAATCAATTGTGGGTGTTTCATTTTCGAATCTTACGGTAATCCTATAACTGCAATTGTCATATTCTCCCTGATGATGAAGATGTCTGATGATGAAAAACGTGGTGGCAAGATCGTCTTTCGAAGATTTGCTCAGGATCTTTATAGAACAGGACTACACTCTGACGAGATTGGGATTCGGCAGATTGACCAGTGGCGTTCCAAGAGTAGGCAATTTACAGCAGATGCTGATGTCATTGGTAAGATTCTGGAATCATCGTTTGAAGATGACTCCCGAAAGTTGAGTCCACTAGAGAAAGTTGGTTTCATTATTCTTCGACAATCGACTTGGGATCAGGCTTCCGATCCGTTGTCTCGACGGTTTGTCATCAAACTGTTCTCTCAGTCGGGTCGTTGGCTCGCTACTGCTGAAGAGATGGTGGCCGATGAGCTGGCTAATAGCTATGCATCAGGGATTCCCCTTCTGTCTCTTGCGATCATGACCTCGGAAAATGAGATCGTTACTTACGTTCGGCAAATGCGTCGTCGGGCCGGAGCATCTGAGGCTTATGGCTTCTTCATCGCCGGTCCCAGTGGTGATTTTGAGGTGTTCAGCATCGAGGGCAAGCGCGGAACCCTAGGAGATGACTTTCGTGTCCTTCTCTTAAGCGGAAATAGTGCCGAGGTTGCAGAGATCGATAGTAAATTTGCGGATGTGGGTGGAGAATTTATTGTGTCAGTGAAGGACCGCATACTTGCCGAAAACGACTGGTTCTGTAGAATTCTCCAATGTTTTTCGGTCTTTGTTCGCTATCGGAAAAAGGTTAGGTCACGTGTTGCAGATCTGATGGATGCCTGGAGACTCGGAAAATACCAGCCACGTCAGCACAGGTTTGAATTGACACTTCTTGCAAATCCGCGGCGACTCACACTGAAACCTCGTGAGCTTGAAGAGGTATAACAGTTCTCAGCAGATTTGGTCCATGTCAACTTCGCATCTAGTGGCGAGTTCCTTAGTACGAATCAAAGATAGGCGGCTAGTTGGGCCTCGGAACTAATATAATCTCGTAAACATTCTTTCGAAGATGTCTACATTGAAAGTTGATACAATTTCGTTCAGGATCGTAATCCCCACTTTTTATTTTTCGAATATGTGTTAAATAGTGTATACAGGATACAAACGATTTGGAGAATCTTGTTTCTATAGGAAAACTTTATCCCTTTTTGGAGAACTTGAAACTGAGGTGTGTGCTTATGCAAATACACAGAAATAAAATGCTATTATTCACACTTGTTATTGTGTCATTAATGCTTGGAACCTCTTTTATGACCGTAGATGCGGTTGCGGTTCCCTATGTATACCAAACTGGATCCCAGAGTCTCTCTACTGCCTCTGATGGGAGCATCTATACGGTTCTTCCAGCAGATAACCCCCTAATATGGCCTCACTTGACTTTGGCTCACAGTACTGATTTTAGTTATAAAACATTTTCCTACTATCTTCATTCTTGGACATATTCATCTAGCTCTTACAAGGGTCCTGCAAACAGGAGCGTTGACTTTTCTACAACGATTGGTGATTCTTCTGGGTGGCTCGATGGAGGTACAAGATTACCCGTCTTTTGGAAGTTTACGAATCAGTCGAATGATCTCTCTGCAACTCTAAACTGGCGTATGCGAGAGTTTCCCCTTGCAGTTGGACAGAATACGACAACCGTTCTTGAAACTAATTCGATCAACATAGGCTTGCTCAATGTGACCGAAAAAGCCGAATACTACTATGTTACAATCGAGAATCAAAATGATAATTGCATGTTTTATATTGGTATCATTGGACCACAGGGCAAGTTCCTAATAGAGTGGGGGGTTAACAGAGGGGATACTATTATAATTCCACTACAATTCGTTGGAATCGGTCTATATCGAGTGCTTATCTGGGCCGATGCGTCTTCTACATCCTTTGTTACAACGACCATCTCAGTGGATGCGATCACACCCATCGAGCTGCCAGTGAATCAATTGACTCAAGGCGTACTATCGGGAAGTGAGTGGGTCGTTGATCAGAAGTCGGGTGATATCATTTATGAAGAGCAGGTGCCTACTGCATATACTTTCAAGATCACTTCTCCTTACGGTCTTCCCGGAAAACTCAGGTATTCCTTTAATTATCCTGAACTACAAGATGGTACCTATGAAATTCACGAACCAACGATATTAGTGACGGCAAATATCTCAACTAGTTTCTTGGGACTGGCAAGCATCTATGGGGAAACTTTGAATCCCGATTATGGCGAATGGTTATATCAGTCGTACAATAATCAGAGCTACTATGTCACTATTATGGGAATGGATAACATCATGTTCTCAGTAATGAACGAGTACCCTGAAGTCAGCGAATTACCAATTAATACGAATTTCTTCATGGATGCAGCCTTTTCTACAGAAGACTACTTTTGCTACATGCTTCATCTTGGTGAGGATTCCCTTGTTATAATCAACTCTACAGAATATAATGGCGGTTTTAGTTGGTCAGCGCACACTTACTATAATGGAAGATATACTAGAACCCCTATACCAGATTCTTCTGCTTTTTCCAATGCGGGGATAGCATATCTTCCAGCTGGGGACTATCTTATAATGGCAACACCTCAAGGACCCGATTCTAATGGCTTCTATAAGGTCACGGTTGGTCCTATCATTGATGGAACTGGACTCTATTCTGTTGCAGATTCGTCAGTGATTGGTGTTAGAGTCAATGCAGATATTCTCAATCATTATGCTGTTAATGTCAGCCTTATGACCAATGATAATGTCAGTGTGACGACAAAGATCAACTTGTTTAGTGAAACTGGGCGGTCAATCACTTCTACTACCCCGACACTGGGCCACGTCCAAAATGGTTTTGGCTGGACTGCAGTTGGAGCAAACTTCTCCACATTGGAATGCGGTCTCATGACAAGCCGTTCGTTAGATGATGGAGGATTGATCATTGCTCTCAAGCCTTACGATACAAAGAATACTACCACTGGTGCTCCTACAAATGAACTGCCCGGCAAAGTACACACTTTCGATGTTGATTTTGTTGATTATATGAGTGAAGCATTCAATGGCACAGTGACCTTAGATGCCACCTCTGGTTCTGGTTTCCGTTCTGTCCCCTTAGAGGAGCCACAGGACTCATCCGAGTCTTATGTGTTCCAGTTAACTCTGAAAGCAGACCAGTGGTACAACGTTTCAGTCCGGACCGCCGATGTCACTTCTATTTCTATGAGTCTCTTCCAAGACTTTAATGGTCGAATCCAGACCCTAACATGGAGTTACTTGGATGACACTATGATTGGTTCAGTCAGTGATATGGGCCTTCAGATTCCATCGATAGGTACGGATGCTGTACTTGTTGTAGCAATTGATAGAAATGCAGGTGTAGATACAGGTTCTTTGAACATCACACTTACAGAGATGCTTACGAACGTGATCATTCTCCCTGCTGATTTGCTAAATCTGGCCTATCCAGTATCTTCGGGAACAACCTTTGTGCCGACCGACTGGCTTGCTCAGAATGGGCTTGTCTTGGTTGCAGGTGCAGGTGTTGCTGTTGCGGCTGTGGTCATTGTTTTAGTTGTTCTCAAGAAACGTCGTCCATAGAGTATTGTTTTTAATCTGGTGAGGGAATTTTTCCCTCTCCCCTTCTTTTTTTCTCTTGTGAAGCACTTCTATTAGTGACGTGAACGTGTTAGTGGATACACAATGACATTCATCATTAAGTTATGTGCAATTATGAATCAACAAGAGTTACTGGTCCCATTCCTAAAATGCAGGAAGGAAGGAATCTGCGCCACCATGACCATGGGCCGCCATCTAATTCGGCGGCCTAAACACATCTTTTTCTCGACTAATTGGCAATGGATGACTAATGTGGTCACTCTCGATTGTCGTCATCTTGAGTTTCATGTGCTACCTCTAGCTCATGTGCCTGAGTCATTCGTTCCGGTGACAACACCTCATCGAGGGTCTTTTCGTCAAGCAGTCCTTTCTCAAGGACGATCTCCCGTATCGGCCGCCTTGTTGCAAGTGCCTCTTTTGCGATCTTGGTCGCAGCCTTGTATCCTATGTACGGATTGAGTGCCGTCACGAGACCCACACTACGATGTACGACCTCTAGGCCCTCGGGGTTGGGACTGATTCCCTTGATGCATTTATTCGTCAGGATTGGAATTGCATTTCTGAGAAGTTTAAGCGCTTGGAAGAAGTTGTACGCGATGAGTGGTTCAAAGGCATTCAGTTCGAGTTGTCCACCATTTGCTGCAAGCGTTATGACATTATCGTGACCAATGACCATGGCCGAACATTGGATCATCATCTCGGGAATGACGGGATTGACCTTCCCCGGCATGATCGATGAACCGGGTTGAACCGCCGGAAGGACGATCTCGTGGAACCCGCCTATTGGTCCCGATGAGAGCAGGATCAGATCGTGGCAGATCTTGCTCAAATTGGATGCCATGACCCGCAGGAGGCCTGACGCGTGTACAAACTCATCACTGTTCTGTGTGTCGTCAACTAGGTTCTCTGCGGTGACAAGGCCATTCAGTCCCGTGACTTCACGTAAGTGTTTCTCAGCCAGTTGGATATAATGAGGATCCGCATTTAATGAGGTGCCGATGGCAGTGGCTCCGATATTGTGGGTCTCAAGAACCTGCCGGGCCAATCCAATACGGAGCAGATCACGTTTTAGGCAGGCTGACCATGCAGAGAATTCTTGTCCAAGTGTGATGGGTACAGCATCCTGCATCTCAGTGCGTCCCAGCTTGAGGATATCCTTGAACGCCTCAGCCTTCTCGTCAAGCGCCATGATGAGCTCTCCGAGAACATCCGAGAGTTCGTTGAGATTGAATATGGTGGCGATCTTGATGGCCGTCGGATAGACATCGTTGGTGCTCTGTGACATATTGACGTGATCATTTGCAGCAATGGGTGTCATTGAGTTACGTGGGTATCCTAGAATCTCATTTGCACGTGACGCAATGACCTCGTTCGTGTTCATGTTAGTAGAGGTTCCCGCACCACCCTGGAGCACGTCCACAACAAACTGGTCATGGAGTTTTCCGTCAATGATCTCATCACACGCTTGAATGATGGCACGCGCATATTTTTTCTTTAATAGCCCCAGATCTCGATTTGCCAAGGCACAGGCCTTTTTGACCATTGCTAACGCAACAATCAGTTTGGTGTAATTGCCTATCGGAATGAGTGATACGCCAAAATTATCTTGGGCACGGCTTGTCTGGACTCCCCAATAGGCATCACGAGGAATCTTGCGTGTGCCAAGTAGATCGCTCTCTTCTCGATATTCCTCATGTTCGTGTTTGCTCATGTTATACACCACAGGAGAAAGGTCGGTTTATTGAATATCAGTCTATTGTAGCGATAGTAAAAGCGTCTTACTGCTATGTTAAAGTGAGATCACTAAATCTCCCTCATACTCTCGCGATTCTGCTATCTTGAGGCGCTCTTCTAAAATCCAATAGCCTGACCATCTTTTCTATGATCGGATCCACCAATCCATGCATTGTCTAAACGAATGATTGCCTGACCCCCACCAAAACTTACCATGGTCTCATGATGGAGTCGGTGACCTAGTCTACGTAGCTCTCCTTGAATATATGGCGGAATCCCATTTTCTAGTGCAACCATGTTCGTTTCCTGATCATGATGGAACCGTGGATGGTCCAATGCCTCTTGTGGTGTCATGTTGTAATCGACAAGGTTACTGACGAACTGTACATGCGCCTGCGCCTGATGTGATCCGCCCATGATTCCGAATACACCATAGAACTCGTGCTCTCTATAGAGCGCGCCGGGAATAATGGTGTGGAACGGGCGCTTACCTGGTGCATAGGCATTTGGATGCTTCGGGTCCAAGCTGAACAAGTTTCCGCGGTTCTGGAGTTTAATTCCTGTTCCGGGAACAACAAGACCACTGCCAAAGCCCATATACAGACTATTGATGAATGATACAGCCATCCCCTCGGCATCAGCAGTTGCCAGATAGATAGTGTCGCTACGAGGTAAGGCTCCGGTGATGGAAGGTTCCATTGCCGATGCCTCATTGATTCTCTTTGCACGTTGCTTGGCATATCCTTTCGATAGAAGCTTCTCAAGTGGTACGTCGTAGAAATAAGGATCCGCATTGTGTGCGAGGAGATCGGCATAGGCGAGTTTTTTTGCCTCGATCATTAGGTGATATCGTTTTGATTCCAAGGGGCCAAAACGTGATATCTCCAGTTCTGTCAGTATATTGAGCATGATCAGGGCAGCAAATCCTTGACCATTAGGGGGATGTTCAAACACTCGGAGACCATGATACTCACTTGATATGGGGTCGGTCTTTTCTGTGCGATGGCGTTTCAAATCCTCGTGTGTCAAGAAGCCTCCATGAGCCTGTACCGTCTTGACAATGGCATCAGCGATATCCCCTTCGTAAAACGTTTCAGCCCCTTCATTTGCTACGGTTTCAAAGGTATGTGCCAGATCTTTGTTCCTCATGAGATCTCCCATTTGTGGGGCACGTCCATCGATGGTGAATACTCTTTGCGCCTCATCGTTCTGAAGAACTGGTACTAACATCTTCCAGTACTGTGAAATTATCGGCGCGACGGGGAAACCATCACGTGCGTATCTGATTGCAGGAGCCAATACTTCTCCAAGGTCGAGATTGCCATATTCTTTGTTCAGTAGCTCCCAGAGATGCATTGCTCCCGGCACAGTCACGGGAGGGCCACCACGTACCGGCATCTTTTCCCATCCGTCTGAGAGTAGTTCGTCCAAGGTGACAAGTGATCCGGCTCGACCAGATCCATTTAGTGCAATAGGCCTATGGCCGTCGGGCGTGTGTAGAAGAACAAATGCATCGCCACCACAACCTGTCGAGAACGGTTCGGTCACATCTAAGACTGCCGCTGTGGCGACTGCCGCATCAGCAGCATTACCTCCTTGACGAAGGATCTCGATACCTGCTTGGGCGGCTAATGGTTCAGAGGCTGCAACAATTCCTTTGGGAGCGAGAACGTCAGATCGGCCGGTTTTTCTTCTCCAAAACAACTACTCTCTCTCCTCTCATATTGGTTCAATTCTCTGTTGGTTAAATAGTAATACTGAACTTGACTTCTGAAGTATCGTGAGTAGTAGGCATCCCTACTATTGAGTAAAACGGTCTGACACCACACCATCACGGGGGCTGTCTATTAACAAAAAATATGTTTTAATTATTTCGTTAGGTTTTGATCTGATTGGAGATGTTCATATTGACCAATGCTTAGAACCGTGCGGTCTTCAGAACTCGTGTAATATGCTTCGAATCTTGTCAAAGAGCACATCCATATTTTCACCAGTCTTTGAGCTGACAATAACGTGATCAATTCCCAGTTCTGCTGCAAATTCTATTATTCTGCGTTCTGGAATCTGGTCTTTCATATCCGTCTTTGTTCCAACAAGGAGTCGTCGTTCTACAGGGATCGCCGCGAGTAGATTCAACCATTCTTTGAGTTGTTCTAGAGTTTGAAGATCAGAGCAATCAAAGACAAGCAGTGCTATTTGAGACCCTTTGATAAGCGTCCCCTGCATGAACCTGAACTGTTTCTGACCACCAAAATCAAACATTGCCAGTGTTGCCTGTTCGTTGGCTTCAATCTCAATTGACATTGATTGTACATTGACTCCGACCGTCATATGGGTTTCAATGAACATTCCCGTTGCAAGATGGCCAATTAGCGTACTCTTCCCAACACCGCCTGCTCCAACAACTGCAATCTTGACAACCATTGGACGTTGCATTTGTACTGATTGTGGCACACTCAAGATATTCCTCTCATGATAATATATCCTATTCTATTCAATTAAGGCTTGTTATAATGTATTCTTACCTTCGTGGAGTGTTCTTGGGGCCACTATTCCTTCGGTTTAGCCAACTGATCCGTTAAAGGCCCTTGCGAGAATGATGTTTTAGCATATATTTGATTATTCCACAAAGTAGAAACTAATAAAGAGGGTATTGTCACCAAAGGTTCGAGTTCACATGGCAGACGACGAGATGAAGATGCAGGACATTCCTGAGGGAGGCATCATCGTTGAGAGCAGTATTGAGGACCTTGAAGCTGCTGCTGGCAAGCTCTTGGTCACATTTGATACATTTGTTCTAACGCATGATGGATGTCAACGTGATTATGATGGAAACATTGACGTAGGGGAATCCGTAGTGTATCGTGAACGGATCGACCTTCTTCCTGCGGAACTTGTATGCGTGAATTTGGGCGAGGGATCGTGGTACCTCTTTGTCACCTATGAAGTTCCCGAGTCTGGTTTTCCTACAACACGAGATGCGATGAAAGTTGCAGAGTCCGAAGAGAAGAAGATGCGTATTCTCAAGGAATTTCTTGACAAGGAGCAGGGTGCTAAGATCACTCACGTTCACGAGTGGGTTCCTGATGAGCGTGTGAATGCGCGGCGGATCCTCTCGATAATTCGAGATGTGGAGAGCAGGTTCTCACGGTGTGATTGATCAGTCAGTGTTCCACAAGTTCATTAATTGAGTGGCTCTTTGGACACGCGCGAGATTAGCCATTGTTGTTGGTTGCACTGAGGACTCCTTCAGGTCAACTACGGTATCAGTGGCCAAGCTCTGCAAGAGCAATTGAATCTGCTGGATCTCATCATTGTGAATTTGGCTCTCATAGCCGAGATTGGCCAGTCCCGTAAGGGCATTCTCGATAACTCTGAGAACTCCCAAACTCTTTAGTATCAATGTTGTTGATTTACTATCATTGACCTCCATGAGGTGATTCAGTAGGATCTGATATGAACTGGTAAACTCATCCTTGAGCGAAGGCCACTTGCCTTGAATCGCTTCATGTAATCTTCTCTCTAATTTTTGAAATGCATGTTCGAACACTGCTATGACTTCCGGTCCTCGATCTTTGCAAGTGGCTGAGAGTACGGCCAATGAGAATGGTTCACTGATGATTTCTTTGTCTAGTGAGGTCATCTGGCCTGCATCAAGTACATAATGTTCCCCTGCAGCAGTTGGGCAATCTACCAAGACACTTAGTAGATCACAACCACAGCAATCACAGATGAGCGCTCCAATAAGAACACGTTCGAGTGACGCGGCCAACTTGTAAATTGCGCCCTTATCAGGCACTTGTCGGAGATTGACACGACCATCTTGAAGTATAGTGATGTTTATCTCATCACGGTCAGCACGCGCATACCCTAGCTCACGACTGCATTTGATGAAGGAAAACTTGTCCCCGAGATGATCAAGGAGATCGCATAAGACAAGAGGATCAAACCCTCCAAAGTTCATCAACTGACCTTGAGGAACCCCATTGTAGATTGTGAGAGTTCCACTGACTCGCTTGATATCGTCTTTGCAAGGTTGAAGGAATGCGATTTTTACCGAGGATCTTTCTGGTGCAGGTTGGGGTGACACTACATGTTCACGAGTGCGCATTGTTTCTAGAGTTGTGCGGAGATTGACAAATTCACCAGTTTGCATGACAGGACAGGCATCAAGATCAAGGTTTCCCGCCAAGTATGCCCGAGCAAATGCTGTACAGGTCGATCGTCCACACAGACCGCAATTATATTGTGGTGTGTTTCTCCAGGCTCGTACCCATACGTTGCTCATTGGGATCCTGTATCCTTTTTCGGAATCTGTACAGAGATTCGTTCTAAGGTTGTGCTCCTGTTTATTGTATTAACAATGAGTGTTCTTGCAAAAGAGATAATGGTTGAAGTTGAATTGATTGTATATGGAAAAAAAGATGGGCACGAATTGAAAGAACGAAGCGTGCCCTTTCTCTTCAGTATCACGGTCCAGGGATGATATATCCTGATAGAGCATAGGTCACTGCAAGAACGATCAGTAAGATCAATCCACATATGCAGGAACAAGGTGATACACAGCCGCCTTTTGCCTTGAAAAAGACAGTATCGATGACTAGAGCCAGTGCAACAGCATGAAGTGGATCCATTGACTCGTCTACTGTGACAATGTACTGATCCCGTATTGACAATATCTTTTTGTCAAGTCGGAACTTGTGCTGACCCGTTTCACTGACTGCATCAAAACCCCAGGCCAGATATCCACCTTGGGCCTTGATTGCCTCATTTCTATAATAGAGTGTGAAATTCTTTCTCAGCGCAATCCACGGTCGAGAGATCTTGGCGATTCTCTCTCCCTGAGCTCCAAGAAGCCAGAATGTCTTATCGAAGAATCCTCCCTTGGCAGTTAAGATTCGTTCGCCATTCATGTCCTCCATATGTAGGGTCGTGCGGAAGACGCTTAACCACGTTCTACGAGCGACAGCTACCTGTTCGCCTGTATCTGCATCATAGATCTCAAAGACTGGTCGCATTGCAATGATTTTTTGCACGACCTTGAATCTACGAGTGCCTGTTCCAGTATAACTTTCATCCATTCCCATTTTTAGAGTTCCCTCTATCTTTCAGGGATTTATCGAATCCTTAAAAATGCATCACATAATCAGAAATGTCAAGAGAGGATTTTTTTATTTTGGGATGATCGCACTCAGAGATGGCATTATCGTCTTGAGATTCTTGGGGCAGTCACCATATTCTTGAGAGAGGGCACTTACTAATTCCTCAATGTTTATACGCCGGAAGACCGACAGGCCAAGTCGGGCGTAGAAGAGATGGAGCGAGTAAAGACTCTCCTAAAATGGAATGAACGATCAGAGACCGCAAAGACAATTTTCATTATTACCCTTGTGATCGGTGGCACTGCTGGAGGGTATGGACTCTTTGTCCTTGCAATGGGTACGCCAACACCTCTTGTTGTGGTTACGAGCAGATCGATGGTTCCGACACTGAACGTGGGAGATCTTTTGGTTCTCAAGCATGTGCCTGAGGACGATATTAAGGTGGGCGACATTATTGTCTATGAGGACTCTTGGTATACAGCAGCCCCAATTGTTCATCGGGTCATTCGTATCGAAGAGATCAACGGGACGAAACACTTCTACACGAAAGGTGATAACAATTCGGTAGAAGACCCTGGAGACCGTGTATATAGCGAGATCACAGGCGTTGTTGTTTTGACGATTCCGTGGGTTGGGAACATCAGTCTCTTCCTGAGAGGCCTCATCAGTACGCCTATTGGTTTTATTACGCTCATCATTATTTTTGGGCTGATCATTTTTGGTCCTGAGATCTTTTGTCAGAAAGAGAATGGGACTGAGGAAGAGACCGATGAAGAACAGCAAGAGCCGAGTGCTGTGTCAGATACTACTCCCTAGATGATTTTCAGTTGGCCGAAGAAGAACAGTTTATTTAGCCGCCTCAAGGCCTCAAGGAGGCCGCGCTTCAGGAAGTAGTGACGATCCGATGGAATTACGAGACGGTCTCGCAAGCCTCACCCAGAAGAAGATCTGGCGTTTTTCAGCTCTAAGCACACTGAACAAGTTTGCCAACTCATTTACTATTATTGTTCTACCACTCTATGCTCTTGCAATTGGGACAGACGAGGCATTTTACGGCCTCATGGTCGCGATGGCCGGTTATCTTCAGGCGGCAACGCTATTTCCAGCAGGCACGCTCAGTGATCGTCATGGTCGTGGTATCGCCCTGCTCATTGGCGGCCTTGTAAGCGGTATGTGTTTTATGCTTATGCCATTTATTCATGACACGCTTGCTATTCTTGTGATCTACGCACTCACAGGTGTTGGTACTGGTTTTACTTCTTCATCATATCGCGCAATGATTGCTGACTACACCGAAGTTGGGACTGAACGCACAAAGTCCTATGGTATTACAGACGCCACTGGAACTTTTGCAGCAATGATCGGACCGTTCATTGCAGGATTTGTCCTTGATCCCAGTATGTTATCATGGATAACCACGGTGATGACACGCTATGCGATTCTATTCTTTCTTATAGGAGGTGTAAAGATCGTCAGTGGTGTCTTAGGCATCTCTACGGATTATTGGTTGCGAGCGAACTCTTCGGAACCATTTGAGTCGACCACTATCGATCCTCAAGATTCAGATGAAGAACGCAAAGGGGATGCGTTGGTTGTGTCGTTGTTCGGGCTGAGCCGTGTTATCATGGGTTTCAGTTCTGGAATGGTCGTGCCATATCTCATTCCATGGATCTATGCTGCGTTTAGTCCGGATCCATTAGTCTTGGGTATTGTGCCATCGATCTCGAATATGAGCCTGGCATGGGGTCTTCTTGTTGTTGGTTTCACAAGTGAGCGTATTGGCAAGCTCCGTCTGATCCTTCTTCTATATCTCATCACACCGCTTCTCACTATTGGCTTTGTCTACGCGCCTCTGTTTATCTTAGCGGTCATCTTCTATATCGCCCGTTCTTCAGTTGCTAACATGGTCCAACCTGCCTCGACTTCACTTCTCATGAGTGAAATCGCGCAGTCGAAACGTGGTCGTTCATGGGCTGTTGTGCGGATTTTATGGACCTTTCCGCGGCAGACTGGCACCCTTATCGCCGCGTTTATTCTTGGTTCGGGGATTGCAGGTGGTATTGTGAACTTTGGACTTGTTGTATTTCCCCTGGCAATGTGTTTCTATCCTGTGTCAGTAATTCCAATGTGGCTAGCAGTACGACGAAATCAGCAATTGCTGGAACAACAGCCCTGAGCCTCAGCCTACAAAGATTCATTACAGCTTGTGCTTCTTGAAAATCGAGACTCATCTTAGGAGATGATAGATTAATGACTATTGCATCGCATTGGAGGTTCATAGTAATTGCTGGTCTCATTGTTCTTGAGATCCTTGCGATTCAATCGAATCCACTAATTGCTGCGCTCGTGTTTATTCCTACTGTTGGCGTTGTCTGTGGTAAAAAGACACAGGCGGCAGGCACCGTCTCATCTGCGAAGACTGCTAAGCCAGAGGTTGAAGAATGGGTTCCCGAGGTGGAGGTTCCTCATGCCGCACTGACCGAGTTACCCATCGAGACCATTGAGGGAATAGGCCCCGTGTATGGCCAGAAGTTACGTGATAACGGAATCTCTACAGTACAAGAGCTTCTTGCTGCAAGTGCTGAGGAAGTCGCAAAGATCTGTGGTGTCGGTGAAGATGAAGCACAACGTTGGATTTCCATGAGCAGGTTCGCTTGGCTAGAGTCTGTATCCGAAGAGGATGCCGAGGCCATTGTCTATGCTGGTGGTATTGGTTCCCTCAACGAACTTTCCGAGGCCGATCCTGAGCAATTGCTTAAGGATATCTTGGAAGGCGTCAAGCTTGGTCATGTCCAGATTCCCAAGGGCTATGAGTTCACGCTTGAGAACGTCAAGAAGTGGATTGCTGAGGCCAAGGATCTAATGACAGAATAGGACGATTTTAGGCTGGAAGTCTTTTCCAGCCACCTCTTTTTTATCAATTTCGTAGAAATATACTCTTAGCGAAGGCCATAAATAGGGACATATACCAGCCGGGCGTGGCCAAGACACAGAAATATCATAGAGAAGTGTCAACCACTGGTGAAAAACATGAAGCGAAATCCAATTGGCTGGATGAAAGAAGAGTATCAGAAGCTCGTCGAGGCCGATCTTGACTGGAAGATTCGGATCCTTCAGGGTCCTTCAACTCCAAAAGCTAAGGTCGATGGCGTCGATGTGATCATGCTCTGTAGCAACAACTATCTCAACCTGACGAACCATCCGCATCTCAAGGAGGCGGCTATTGAGGCTATCAAGACTCATGGGACGGGTTCTGGTTCAGTGCGAGCTATTGCAGGAACTATGGACCTGCACGCAGAGTTGGAACGTCGCTTAGCCCAGTTTAAGGATGCAGAGGCCTCAATTACCTACAGTGCCGGGTTCACTGCGAACGAGGGACTCATTCCACAGCTCGTACGCAAGGGTGATGCCATTATCTCTGATGAGCTCAATCATGGAAGCATTATTGACGGTGTTCGTCTCACAAAGGCTGATCGCTTCGTCTACGATCACTGCGATATGGCCTCTCTTGAACGTGTGCTCAATGAGGCTGAGAAGGGCAATCCGGAGCGCATGCTCATCATCACTGACGGTGTTTTTTCAATGGATGGTGACATTGCACCCCTTGATGAGATTGTCAAACTGGGTTCTGAACACGGTGCAATGATCTATGTGGACGATGCACATGGCGAGGCTGTTCTGGGGAAGGGCGGTAGAGGTATCGTGTCCCATTTCAACCTGACACACGATGAGGTTCACTTTGAGATGGGTACTTTCTCAAAGGCCTTTGGTGTGATGGGTGGCCACGTTTCTGGTAGTCAGGACATGGTCAATTATGCCCTGAACAAGAGCCGCTCCTGGCTCCTCAGCGCATCTCATCCTCCGGCCACTGCTGCTGCCTGCATTGCAGCCATTGATGTCCTTGAGAACGAGCCTGAGCATGTCAGGACACTCTGGGAGAACCGCGATTACTTTGTGAAGGGTCTCCAAGAGATGGGCTATGACACTGGCCGATCGCAGACACCTATCGTTCCTGCAATTGTCGGTGAGAGTTCAAAGGCTGTAAAGCTCAGTGAGGGCCTTTACAGAGAAGGTATCCTTGCTCTGCCTATTGTCTTTCCGATGGTTGCACGTGATGCAGCCCGGATCAGGAACATTATGAACTCTGGGTTGACGAAGGAACATCTCGACCAGGCACTTAATGCCTACGAGAAGGTCGGAAAAGAGCTTAAAATTATTTAATGTCGGAAAACATCCCGGGGGGATTTTTCCTCGGGACTCCTTTTCCTTTTTGGGTTTATGTAGCACTAAAGATGGAGTAAAATATGCCTGCAAACATTGACAAGACTAAGAGATGGGCTGAAGATATCGATAAATCGGTCCAATTTTACAATAAGTGGTTTATTGAGGCGGCTCCCTTTCATTTTCATAAACTCTACAAACAAGCCCGAAAATATGTTGTACAGTTCATGGAAAGATCAAATTCATTAAAGATTATGAAGACTGAAACTGAATTTATCGATCTTCTCAGGGATCGTCCCGAGTTATTGCGAGTGGTACGGTTGATCACTGCGCCTCCATTAGCTATCGATCGTCTGGCTGGTCTTTGTGATGTTTCAAGGGGCTTTGTCCAACGAATGGAACGGAGTAATGATCTTCCCCCGAAAATGTCAGAAGAGAAGATATTAAGTAATTTAGAATCTATCACGAGTATTATTTTTAAAATGATTGATTACTCATTGTTCCCTTGGCTAGCACAATCACGAGAACCTACTATGCATGAAATAGAGTTGGCTACAGGTATTTTGGCGGATCGTTTTCGAGGGATTTTATACGATACACTCATCCGTAATATTCAGGAAAAGCAACAACTTGATGCACTATGCAAATGGCTAGAAGAACGAGGATATAGTCCTGCTGAGAATCGTGAACATGATCTAACTAAGATGAATGATCACACCTATCTTATACGTCCTGTTGCTATCTCTTCTACCGAAGGAACCAATGTTCCCCTTGATCTTGCTCTGATGCGACCCTCCTCGGCAGGATTATTGCTCGTTGAGGCAAAATCCGCTGGAGATTTTGCAAATGTGAACAAGCGACGAAAGGAAGAGGCAAAAAAACTAGATCATTTACAAAAAATTTATACCGTTTCTTTTGATTACGTTCTATTACTTAACGGGTACTTTAATAGAGCTTATCTTCAATATATGCATGAATCAAAAATAGATTGGGTATGGTCACATCGACTTGAAGATTTTAAGCTACTTGGTGTTTGAATATGCGTTCACTGGACGAACAAGATCTCTTTCGGGAAAAGTTACAACGTGAACTTAATTCATTACGGACTTTACCTGAGAGAAACAAGCTTGGACAGCACGCAACCCCCCTTGGTTTGGCTCTTGAAATATTACATTACGCCCGTCTGCTTACTTCTGACCTCCCTCAAATTAGATTTCTCGATCCCGCCTTTGGGATTGGAACATTTTATCATGCACTGCTTTCCGAATTTCCTCGAGATCGTATCCACTCTGCTATTGGATTTGAAATTGACAGGTCATTTGTGCAGGCTGCCGAGGAATTATGGAGTGGGTTTCCTATTGATATCAGATTAGCAGACTTTACCGCCATTGAACCTAATTTTGAGTCATCCGAGTTGCCTAATCTCATAATCTGTAATCCTCCGTATGTTAGACATCACCACCTAGATCGATTAACAAAAGAGCGTCTTCAAAACGAGGCCATGGTTCGGACCCGAATCGTTCCAAACGGTCTTTCAGGGCTTTATGTTTATTTTATTCTATTAGCACACTCTTGGATGTCAAAAGGGGCTATCTCTGGTTGGCTAATTCCTAGCGAGTTCATGGATGTGGGGTATGGAAGATATCTCCGTACATATCTCCTTGATCGAGTCACTCTTCTACGGATTCATAGATTTCGTCCTGAAGATGTACAATTTGGGGATGCAACCGTTTCATCTTCAATTATCTGGTTCAAGAATGAACCACCCCCTTCCAATCATATTGTCAAATTCAGTTATGGCGGATCTTTGCTAAATCCAGAATCGATTAAGAGCGTGGAAGCTTCGCTACTGAAGCGTGAAACCAAATGGATTAAGTTTTTTGACGAGTCACAGTTTATTCCGCCCAAGTTCACACTGGACCATCTCTTTATGATTAAACGTGGAATTGCAACTGGTGCCAACTCTTTTTTCATTATGACATCTGAAAGAGCAGAAGAGTTAGGACTTGCTTCAGAATTTCTGTTTCCCATTCTTCCAAGTCCTCGTGGTCTGGACGCTGATGTGGTATATGCAGATGAGCATGGCATGCCGTTACTTGATCCACAGTATGTATTGTTGTCATGTGATTTACCCGAAGAGCGCATTCAGGTTGAATATCCCGAGCTGTGGAGTTATCTCGAGGAGGGAATTAGACAAGGTGTTCATAAACGGTATTTATGTAGAAATCGAAATCCGTGGTACTCTCAAGAATTGAGGCAACCCGCCCCTCTCCTCTGTTCGTATATGGGTCGTAGTACTGATAAAACGTCGTCGCCTTTTAGATTCATACTAAACCTTTCCTCTGCTATTGTTACGAATACATATTTGATGATGTATCCCAATCAGAATCTACATCTTCTTATCACGAAAAATCCAAAATTACTTTTAGATATCTGGTCCGCATTGCGTGCTATACCGTCTAATCTTTTGATACGTGAAGGACGCGTATATGGTGGTGGGCTTCATAAAATCGAGCCAAAGGAACTGGGCCGTGTACCCGCAGACACCCTTTTTGACACAGTCTTGGATCTAAGCAAGACACTGGTTTTTCAGACTCAGTTAGAATGATATTTATTTTTAGGAATCATGTGATGCATTGTTATATTTTCATCCGAGTTTCAATGCAAATCAATCTTATTTTTCTTAAATTATTGTTCAAATCTCACTGAACAGTTTGTAGATGTGAATCAACTATGGTATCCACTTTAATGATATACAGTAATTTGCGAAACACAGATGCTTTTCTCCGGTGAATTCTCTATGTTATACGTGCATTTTGTAAGACTTATCTTACTAGATTGATATTATATGATTATGACAATAGAGAGAAATGAAACGATCAAGTCCGTCTTGAGAACTGCTGCGGAGCGTGGTACACTGCTCAGATTCTTTGGCCCTTCAATGGTGATTCTTGCGGAAGGGAAAGTTGCTTACGTTGGTAATGGAATCGTTGCAATTAAGCGTGGATCTTCTGATGATCCCGAGGAGTTTCTTGTAATTAACAGCATCATCAAAATACAAAAGATCAAAGAACGACAGTACTAGGTCTTGTTATCATCTCATTTATGGGCCGCGTTAGGAACCATTATCCTGCCGTTCTATAGTGCATGCATATTTTTGTTCTCTGTCATCTTCCAAAGATACGCATTAGTCCTTTCTTTTCTCTCTTCTTGCTGGTCTTTTGTGGTAGGTCTTCCATGGTTGACAAGACCGTCTTGATGACCTGCCATTGGATCGTTGCGATCAAGGTGTTTCTTACACAGAGTGCCCACGGTTTCGTGTCCCTCCGACCATAGTTGAAGACTGCCACACTCTCCTCTCCGTCTATGATAAAGACGGCTGTCTCTTCGGGCCCGGTGATCCCGTCTACTATCACGGGCTCGACAAGGACTTCTTGGACACTCTTTTTTAGTATCTCTGAGCTTGGTGCCAGCTCTCTAATTGTAAGATAATGTTTCAACTCTTCTAGATGATCTCTTGCAGCAGCCGTGACATATAGTTCGATCTTTACGTCATGCTGTCTTGCTTGAATGAATGCAGGGATTAATGATCTGAGAATACTTGGCTCACGCGACGTGATTCGTACATTCTTTTTTGCACGATCTATTGTTGTTCTGAGTTCCATGACAATTTGCTGTTCTCCTACTACCGTTCTGACCGCATCATAGCCACTCATAGCCATCTGTTTTTCAAGTGCACTCAATCTCTTCATTACGGACTTGCCAATCCCCTCCACACGTTCCACCAAGAATGGGATTGTTTCCCTTGGGGAATATGCTTGAAACTCGGCTGGACTGGATCCCACAACCTTTCTGATCATCCCTTTTGCCTCAAGCCCATACAGCGCTTCGTAGACTTTGCTACGTGGTATGTGTGCGAGACTGGCCACACGACTTGCTGTGGCCCGTCCATTTGTGACCAACGTATAATATGCTCTGGCCTCGTTCTTCTTGAGACTCAATTGCATTAGGTCAGAGATCATGTTTCGTTCCAAGAGTATCAAGTCTCTATCATCTTTATTCCTCATTAATCTGTTGTCACTTTAGGAGTTACAGATTTTCAATCTCGTCGCTGCGCATTAAAATACCGAAGTTGCCTATTATCCTGCTAGAATTTCGCTGTCACACTCTTAGTGACACCAATATCATATGGTACTGTAGTGTCTACAGGTATGATGATGATTATGCTATCGCCAGTAATCGAACTGAAGAATCTCTCACATACCTATCGGAATGGGACACAGGCATTAGATGGGGTCTCTTTCACGGTGGAGAAGGGAGAGATCGTTGGGATTCTTGGGCCAAACGGTGCAGGCAAGTCCACTCTTGTCAAGGCCATAACCGGATTACTACGTCCCACAGCGGGGTCGATTAGGATCAATGGCCTCGATGTCTTCGCCAATGCGAAACAAGTCCGTCATGTGATCGGCTTTGTGCCTCAGGAGACCGCTCTGTATGATGATCTTACTGCATATGAGACCCTTGAGTATCATGCTGCGCTCTATGGTGTTCCTCCGGGAGAGGTCGCCGAACGTATTACTGCAATGCTTGACCTTGCTGGGCTGAGGAATCGCGCACACGATCTTGTCAAGACGTATAGTGGTGGAATGAAACGGCGTCTTGCGTTAGTGAGGGCAATGCTTCATGATTCACAGATTCTGATCTTGGATGAGATGTCTCTTGGAGTGGATGTCCAGAGCCGGAACCTGATCTGGTCGCAAGTAAAACGATTGAAGGCTGAGGGGCGAACCATAATCTTCTGTACAAACTACATGGATGAGGCTGAAGATCTTGCGGACCGGTTGGTCATTCTCGACAAGGGTCAGATAGTAGCAGAAGGTTCTCCAACAACACTCAAACGCGATTGTATTGGTGAGTATCTGATATTGATTAGTGTGGAGGATCGTTTCAGGGAAGAGGCCAATAAGGCGATACGGGACGCGGGTCATGAGATCGTGCAGATACTTGAGAGCACCGATAGTGAGACCTCTCAAATTGCAATAAGGAGCAGTGCCGGACCTGTTGATCTGCCCTTGATAGTTGAGATGCTTAGAAAAGCAAAAATCCCCATTCTTGAGATGACTGTGAGGGCACCATCATTGGGAGATGTCTTTCTTAATATTACTGGGACTGAGTTGAGGGATTGATCATGCTACGTGAGATCTATGCAGTTGTCCGAAAAGAATTGAAACAGGCTCGCCGGGATCCCCGATTTATCGGACCGAGCATCATTGTACCCACAGCTCTTATCCTTGTTTATGTCGCTCTCTTTCCGACTGTTGGTGGTGGCGAGTCTTTTGTTGTAGGACTTGTCGTCGATGATACTTCGGCACAGGCTGGTAACATGGCGGCCATTATTGAGAATATGACCTCGACGACAGATCACCCGTGGTTCACTGTAGAACGGTGCAATCTTGCAGAAGCAGCAAGTCGTCTTGAATCCGGGAAGTTGATAGCATATATTGAGATCCCCAAAGGATTTGGGGCGAACATTACGGCTGGCGAAAAGGCCAGTGTGGTCTTACATATCAACAATGTAAATGATGATGTTGTCAAGAACTATGTACACCGTGTAGAGACCGCTGTTCTTCTATTCAACCAGCATGCATACGCTCCGGACTTTGATCAATCGAATGCACGTGTGGCCATTGATGAGACCCTCTTGTTACCAATTACACCCTCTCTCCTTAGCTATAGTGGTGTCAGTGCAATTCTCCTCTCAGTGGTTGCCTGTGCTATTGGTGGTCAGGCCATGCTTGCAGCAGCCGATATCGAGCACGGTGCGCTGTACGAGACCTTGAACTCGCCCGCCCCCAGAATCTCCTATATCCTTGGTAGAACGATCGCCGCAATTCCTCGATCCATGATTGGGCTTGTGTTCGTGATTCCGTTCATTGCTTTGACCTTGGGTCTTCCGTCAACTGGAGAGCCTCTGCTTCTTGTAGGAGTGATTATTCTGACCATTCTCGGTACTGCTCCTATAGGTGAGATCATCGGTAACGCTGTAGGAAATCGCGAGCAGGCCCTTCTTCTATCTGTGATCATAACGATATTGGGATATTTTGCAGGTGGTGGTCTCGCCCCAGTCTCCCTATTGCCGCCACCTTACCGATTCATTACTCTCTTATCGCCAATGACCTATGCACTTGACTTGTGGATCCGTTCCTTCTTTATAGGATCTCAGGGCCTGTTGATATTTCCCGTATTTATGTTATTTTTCTGGTGGGCCTTCTTGACTGTTCTTGGGGCGGTTCTATTGAGTAGGAGGTCGATTGAATGAATTCCCGAATGTATGTCATCAGTGCAACTGTGCGTAAGGAACTGCGAACTCTGCGCCGTAACAAGCGAAAGCTGTTCATTGTGACTCTCTTGCCTCTACTGTACTATTCGTCCTTCTTCATCTTGATGGGCGGGATCTATTCCTCTGGGATCTCAGTCGCCCTGGTCGTTGAAGAGAGCTCGCCGGGTTACTATACAAATGGACTCATTGAGACCCTTGAAGAACATGACTCCATTCCACCAAATCTTATGATCATCAGGACTGATGCTGAGACCGCTGACAGCTTGTTTGCTAATGGCGATGTGTTGGTCGTTGTAGTGATCCCCGACGGATTCGAGAATAGTGTGGCAAACGGATCGTCCGCTCACATTCAAGTCCGGGTCAACAACATTCACGAGGACGCCACCAAAAATCTGCGGATGCCGATCATACGTAAGGTGGACCTGTTCTATCAAAAATATCTGGGCGACGACGCATCTGTTGACTTTACTCTATCGACTACACAGGAGGTCTCTCTGCCACGGCTTGCATATATGTCTTGGACAATTGCCATCTTCTCAATCATGTTCGTGAGCATGTACATTGCAGGGTCTGCTGTGACTAACGAGTTCGAAGCGCATACGCTTGACGAGATCACTCTCTCTTCCGCTCCCGTCGATTCCATTTTTGTTGGGAAGATCCTGAGTGGTGTCATCAGCAGTTATCTGGTCGTTCCGGTGCTCTTGCTCTTAGGTCTCGTGGGCTTCGGTGTCTGGCCACAGGGCGATCTACTGATCTTCCTCTTGCTGACCCTCCCACTAGGTCTGCTCAGCGCGTCCATTGGTGCACTCCTTGGTTCTTTGTTCAAGAACTCAGTGTATCTTGTCCCCTTGACCGCCATGTTATCTCTCTGCTATTGGATCCTCTGTGGAGGTATTGCCCCCTTGCTAATAGTAGGAATCGGGTCTGAGCCTGTAAATCTCTTTACGCCATTTTTCAATGTGTACCGCTCGCTTGTGGCGATCTTCATTAACGGTACAAGTCTGACCCTTGTGTGGGACCTCGCTGTGATCTGGGTCTTCGCACTGGTCTTGCTCGGGCCTCTATTATGGTTGGCTCAACGGACATTTACAACCATGCATCTCTTGAAACGTTGAGTTACCGTCTTCTACACGAGTAAAAAAATAGGGCCTTTGATGAGGCCCTCTCACTTTTTTCCATGGATCACACTATGTCTTGAAACTCAGGCCGTATTTGATGGAGCACATTCCATCCTTGATCACCGAACGGATGAACTGGGTGCTCATGGCCGCCATCTGTTTTGCAAATTGCGGAAGATGTGCTGTTGTTGCAAGTAGATCTTCGGCCGTTATCCAGAGTTCACATTCCTCTCTTAGACACTCCTGTCTTGAAAATGGGCAAATTGTCATATTACTCCCTGCGTTTGCATAGGATTGTCCGTTTATGAACTTTGGTCTGTACTCCGTTAGTCACGTGCTACCGTTTCAACACACCTGCTCTCTCTGTGCCGTCGATCGTCGAACTTTTTCTCGATGACACTTCAGAAATCCTTATATATATCACATGTGATATCACGTGTGATATCAGATATGATATGACCGCTTGTTCGTGGTCAGAACAGAACAAAAACGAATCCCAAGGAGAAAGATCGATTGTTCCCACAGATGCCGGAAATGCTCAAACAAGTCATTCAGACCTTTCGTGAGAAGGGTGCTCTGAGTCCTGACACCGCAATGACGCTTGAAGAACTTGGACTTCCAAAGACGTTCAAGATGCGGCTGACCGGTGTGTTCTCAGAGTTTCTTCCTATTGTAGAAGTCAATGAGAAATACTATCTCTCTGAAGAACTGGTGGCCTCTATAGAGGAACGTTTCAAATCTGGATGGATGCGTCATACGGCAACTGTCCCGAAGGGATTTCTGCGTCTACGATCGATCAGGCTTCTTATGGAAAAGCCGATGTCCGGGTCAGAGATCGCTGATGCGATCGAGGCTGAGACCGGTGGTCGGTGGAGGCCTAAACCTGGAAGCATCTATCCTCTGCTGGCGCGTCTGAAGAAGAACGGCATCATTGAGGAGACTCTCCATGGGCAGAAAGGGATGAAGCGGTATCGGCTCACGAAAAAGGGTCTTGATCTCATAGAGCAGGAGAAGGGTCTCCTAGAACAGATGCAAGGTCGTCTGTCCAGTGGGATGATCCCGCCATTCTTTCTCTTTGGCATGGGCCGGGATGATCCGATCCTTCAGGCAGGATTTCGAATCTTGCAAGGTCTACGTGGACTGGGCCCGCTCATGGGCCAAGATGCCTCGACAGATGTGAAGAAGAAGGTAGTCCGGATTCTGAATACCGCCGCGAAGAAGATTGAGGCACTCGCCTCTGAGCTTGAACACGAACGAGAGTCATCAGACTGAGGTGCCGATAATGAGCACAGTATTAGAAGTAGAACAAATAACCAAGACATACATGCTGGGAAAAGTGCCTGTTGAGGCACTACGAGGTGTCAGTTTCTCAGTACAGCAAGGAGAGTATATCTCCATCCTTGGTCCCTCTGGAAGCGGAAAGTCCACCCTCTTGAACATGATCGGGGCATTGGATAGGCCAACTTCCGGACGCCTGGTGATCACAGGAAAGGACACAAGCACTGCCGATGACAATCTCCTTGCCGACCTACGACAGAACGTTGGCTTTGTGTTCCAGTTCTTTAATCTCATTCCACGACTGGATGCCATTGGTAACGTAGAACTTCCTCTGGCGATCGCAGGTGTCGGTAGGAAGGAGCGGAGAGAACGCGCAGTCAAGATGTTGGAGAATGTCGGTCTCACGGATCGCATGCATCATCGACCTGCTGAACTGAGTGGTGGCGAGCGGCAGCGCGTTGCAGTTGCCCGTGCCCTCGTCAACAATCCACAGTTCATTCTGATGGATGAACCGACCGGGAATCTCGACTCGAAGACCGCTCTGGAGATCATGACTCTGGTCAGAGAATTGAATGAGCAGTTCGGGGTGACCGTGATCGTTGTGACACATGACCAAGAGATCGGTCGGCAGGCCAGTCGAATTCTACGAATGCGTGACGGCCTAATCATTGCGGAGGAGGCCAACTAAGTGAAAGTACGTGACATCTTCTCATACTCGTTCTCAGCAATACGGCTACGAAAATTGCGAGCAGGACTGACTACGCTAGGTGTGGTCATCGGGATCGCTGCAATTGTAGCATTGATGTCCATCACTCAGGGCTTTCAGGTGGCAATGACCAGTCAATTAGAAGAAGGATTAGCGTCCGACACTCTGATCGTAGGTAACAGTCGGATGAGTTTCAGTGGTCCCGATTCGGACTTTACACTGCTGGTGAATGATACTGATACGATTACTAAGATAGACGGCGTGCAGACCGCTATTCCTGTCATGTCAAAGACCTGTAAGGTCTACTTCAACAGTACTGAGTATACCTTGCCCACCAGTGGGGTGGACTTTGAAAAGTACGCCCAGGTCTACAGCACCTTCTCCACAGTGGAAGGTGAGATCCCTCTCAGCTCTCCAGAAGGCAAGGTTGTTGTTGGTCATACCATTGCTGATCCTTGGAAGAACGGGACGCGCAACGTGGTAGTCGGCGATAACATCACTCTCTCATGGACCGGTCGGGTGAATGGCAGTCTTGTCACAACGAACAGATCGTTCATTGTGGCTGGTGTGCTTGATGAGATCGGTGCGTTTTCAATGGGCCCCTCGGACTCTGGGATCTATATCCCCATCTCTGATGCTCAGGACTTCTT
This sequence comes from Candidatus Thorarchaeota archaeon, assembly GCA_021498125.1. Classification (NCBI taxonomy): domain Archaea; kingdom Promethearchaeati; phylum Candidatus Thorarchaeota; species Candidatus Thorarchaeota archaeon. The sequence continues at coordinate 83,434 of JAIZWL010000009.1, forward strand.
TGATACTGAGGAGGTCTCGAACATAGTCGTCAAACTTGTCAATGGTGATGAGACTACGATCGACAATGTTACTCAGGCAATTGAGGATGCCTTCGAGGACCTTGTGAAAGTGACCTCGCCAACCGCTGTGCTTGACACCATAAATAATGCACTCGGCATGATGACCACCCTGCTCGTCGGGATCGCCGCGATCTCTCTCTTTGTTGCTGGCGTCGGGATCATGAACATCATGATCGTCTCGCTGATGGAACGGACTCGTGAGATCGGCATCCTGAAAGGGCTGGGCATGAAGAATCGGACTGTCATGGCCGTCTTCCTCACTGAGGCTATGTTGATCGGTCTGCTTGGCGCAGTCTTTGGAGTTGGCCTCGGCTATTTTGTAGCGACTATCTTCTCTCGATTGACTACTGGTTCTTCGTCACTTAGTGGTCCTCGACCAATGTCATTCCCGTCCTTTACTCCGGTCTTTAGCATCAATGTCCTCCTTGGGGCTATGTTCTTTGGAATCGTGGTCAGCGTGGTCTTTGGACTCTATCCTGCATGGAGAGCGTCACGCCTCCGACCGGTCGATGCTCTTCGCTATGAGTAATTACAACAAGTGTGCATCTTTATGGTGCATACTTCTATTTTTCTTTGTCATCCCATTAGTCCTGTTCTCGAAATATTTCAGTTATCATCGTGCTCTTATGTCATCTGATTCTATTACAAAATGGTCTATATCCGAATTGGTTGTTAAAGAATTATCATTTCTTCTTAGATGCGAGAGATTAGAAAAGGTGTTAATTGCATCCCCTCAATCTGGGATCTTATTTTGTAACCTTGGTTTTGAGCCCCTTACGGGGACGAGCCTCTTCACGTTTCAATCCCCTCAATCTGGGATCTTCTTCTGCGACCCACCCCAGGAATATCATATACCAGATTGCTCATTTCAGTTTCAATCCCCTCAATCTGGGATCTTCTTCTGCGACGGTATTATTCTTTGTCGAGAGGTACGTCGCCTTCTTTCTGTTTCAATCCCCTCAATCTGGGATCTTCTTCTGCGACCCAGTCTGAGAGGCTCCCGTTGGTCATCGGCCATGAGATACGTTTCAATCCCCTCAATCTGGGATCTTCTTCTGCGACACCTGAACATGTACCAATATGGAAACCATATGATTCGCTGTTTCAATCCCCTCAATCTGGGATCTTCTTCTGCGACTGGCCGTATCGCTCTGTGATTGGGTCCCGCGTGAATAAGTTTCAATCCCCTCAATCTGGGATCTTCTTCTGCGACACCGTCATGGGGACACTCCAACGGCCCACCCTCTTCTGTTTCAATCCCCTCAATCTGGGATCTTCTTCTGCGACTGCTATGGAAAGTTGGGAATCACCCGATTCTATCATGGTTTCAATCCCCTCAATCTGGGATCTTCTTCTGCGACATGGACTGTGAAATATAGACCACGACTTGGATCGTGGTTTCAATCCCCTCAATCTGGGATCTTCTTCTGCGACTGTGATGATGAATTCATGCGTGTGCCAGAGATATGCGTTTCAATCCCCTCAATCTGGGATCTTCTTCTGCGACTATTCGGTAGGGAGCAAGCAGTCTGATGACTGACGTAGGTTTCAATCCCCTCAATCTGGGATCTTCTTCTGCGACTCACGGCTGACGACCTTCCCTCTACACACTGCTCAGCACGGTTTCAATCCCCTCAATCTGGGATCTTCTTCTGCGACCTCCCGATGCGCACGAAGAGTATGTCCCACGTATGGTATCATCCTCAGTTTCAATCCCTCTCAATCTGGGATCTTCTTCTGCGACATGAAGATCCTCAAGATTCCGGCGACTTGAATGTGTTGATCAAGTTTCAATCCCCTCAATCTGGGATCTTCTTCTGCGACCGTTTCGAAAATTTCTCGGAAAAATTCGAAGAAGACTGGGCGATGTTTCAATCCCCTCAATCTGGGATCTTCTTCTGCGACGAATAATGACAAATAGCTAATCCTACACAGATGCTATCCTGAGTTTCAATCCCCTCAATATGGGATCTTCTTCTGCGACCGGCAAATCCGAAGCGGAAGATCGCAATCCCCAGATCAACTTGCTTCAATCCCCTCAATCTGGGATCTTCTTCTGCGACCTGACTAACATGGCACAGCGCGACACAATGCCTCCTCGGGACGTTTCAATCCCCTCAATCTGGGATCTTCTTCTGCGACCTGATCGATTTCAGGATAAGCTGCCGTACCTCATATAGTTTCAATCCCCTCAATATGGGATCTTCTTCTGCGACCTCAGGATGGAATGTATCATAATGAGATCAAAAGACACTTTGTTTCAATCCCCTCAATCTGGGATCTTCTTCTGCGACGTTGTGGTGATGGGTCACTGCTGCCAGGATCAGCTGTGTTTCAATCCCCTCAATCTGGGATCTTCTTCTGCGACTGACGTCGTGGCGAATATCGTTACGGCGTTATGACCCTCGTGTGTTTCAATCCCCTCAATCTGGGATCTTCTTCTGCGACGTGTTTACGGATAGACTCGTGAGCTAACGGAGCCACCGCGGGTTTCAATCCCCTCAATCTGGGATCTTCTTCTGCGACCTGAGGGCGACTGTCGGGCGGTCGATAAGGCCTCCTGATGTTTCAATCCCCTCAATCTGGGATCTTCTTCTGCGACATGTACCGTGTGATTTGCCATATAGTCTAGAGGATAGTTTCAATCCCCTCAATCTGGGATCTTCTTCTGCGACTCGTCGATGTAGACCCACACGACCGCACCGCTGCCAAGTTTCAATCCCCTCAATCTGGGATCTTCTTCTGCGACATGGCACCCCCAGTAATGCGAAGACCGTAGCCTCCTCTGTTTCAATCCCCTCAATCTGGGATCTTCTTCTGCGACTGCATTGTTGGAAAGAAGTATGGTAAATTACACCAAAATACGTTTCAATCCCCTCAATCTGGGATCTTCTTCTGCGACATGCGTCATCGACGGCCTATCTGCTCGGTATTCTCTCAAAGTTTCAATCCCCTCAATCTGGGATCTTCTTCTGCGACATCGATCCATCTGTCGGTCAGTACCTGAGATCACGGTTTGGTTTCAATCCCCTCAATCTGGGATCTTCTTCTGCGACTGCTGCCGAAGGGGCGTCGACCCGGGACAATCGTTAAGCGGTTTCAATCCCCTCAATCTGGGATCTTCTTCTGCGACCCGGGCAAAAACCCATGAAAAATAAGGAAAGAGGGCCTCATAAGTCTTTATGGGGAGTGGTGATGAGGGGGTGCTGATTTTGCAAGGCCCTTTATAAAGACCACCACATTTTAAAATGGGCGCGACAATATAGTACAAAATCCTAGAGGGTGGGGTTTGAACTGGAATCGATCATTTTAGATGAGTTTGGACTTTTCTTAGGGAAGAAAGGGGAACGGTTTGTAGTAAAGAAGTCTGGGAAGGCACTAGCTGAATTTCCGGTAAGTGAGGTAGAGCGGATCATAATTTCCTCGGCAGGGGTATCGGTTAGTAGTGCAGCGTTGTACTTAGCAGTAGTGAACCGGGTTCAGATCGCATTCACATATTCAAGTGGCAAGCCATTTGGATTTCTCACACCGGTTCAGGGTCATGGTACAGTAATCACGAGGCGAGCGCAATATTTAGAGGCTGAATCAGCAATAGCAACAAGGTTGGTACTAGGTTTCATAAGAGGAAAGTTAGCTAACCAGCGCAACTTGTTAAAGTCATGGGCTAAGAACAGGACGCGGACATCTCCTGAAACTTCGGACTATCTATTTGCGCAAAGCAAAAGGGTCGATACAGCAATCAAAGATCTTGTGGAGATAGAGGGACGTTTGACTGGTGAGATTCGCCAGACGATCATGAATATAGAAGGTCGTGCCGCACAGAGCTACTGGGAGGGGGTCGCAAAGATTCTCCCGCCGGAGCTGGGATTTACTGGGCGAGAGACACGAGGCGCACGGGATCCGATGAATATGTTATTCAATTACGGGTATGGAGTGCTATACACAGCGATCTGGTCAGCAGTAACAATAGCTGGTCTAGATCCGTTTGCTGGTTTTTTACATGTGGACAGACCAGGCCGGCCCTCGCTCGTCCTTGATCTTATTGAGGAATTCAGGCAACAGATCGTGGATCGACCCGTTATTGCAGTGGTAATACGTGGAAGTCTTCCGCCAAGAGAAATTATCGCAGAGGGAGAATTATCGAAATTGGCAAGACAAAATGTGGCCAAGTCCGTTATCGAGCGACTGGATGAGCGAGTGACCTATGATGATTCAAAGATCTCTCTCAAGAATGTGATCCAACGCCAAGCGTGGATGGTCGTGAAGGTTCTGAGGCGACAGAAGGACAAGTACGACCCATTTATCCAGAGGTGGTAATACATGCACATCATAGTGATCTATGATATTACAGATGATGGACTACGGGGAAAGATCAGTGAACGTCTGAAGGACTATGGTCTTGAACGGATTCAATTCAGTGCGTTTCAGGGAGAGCTGATGAGGCATAGTTTCAACTCTCTAATTGTTGATATGCGACGGTTCTTGAATGATGGGATCGAGACCGATTCAATTGTGATATTTCAACTCTGTAGTTCGTGCTTTAATGGACGTATTGTGCTTGGTGCAGAGAAGGAGATGGAGAAAGATGAAGTTCGAGTATCGTTTTTCTGAAGACCTGGATGTTGAGGAGAATTTTCTCACACCAACTGATGTCAAGCAGTACGTTTTCTGTCCTCGTGTCACGTATTTCACGCGGGTAGTTCAAATTCGACCGATCATGAGTTCGCAACAACCGGATGCAAAGAAAGATCATGTGCGTATAGCGGACCATGAAAAGCGGAGGCGGAATATGCTAAAGCAGAGTTTTCCTTTTACTGTTGCAAAACGTAAGTTCGAGCTCTTTTTTCGATCACCGCGATTACAGGTCCACGGTAAGGTGGACATGCTGGTGATAACGAATGAGGGGGAGTATATCCCTGTCGAGTTCAAAGCGATGGTCAGCAAAAATCGGCAGGTGCGGTTAGATCACAAATATCAGCTTGCTGTCATTGCGTTGCTCATTGAGGACCACTATGATACAATTGTCCGAAGGGGTTATCTGCATTATATGAAAGACGAGCAGACTGTTCAGGTCTTTCTGACCGAGGGCGTGAAGCGTCGAGCACAGGTCTATCTTAGACGTATCCGCGATCTGCTCGATGCTGGAGTTGTTCCCGAACCGCGTAGAGAATGTCGATACTCTCGTGTCGGGTGTGGATTTGCGGATCAGTGTCGTGATCTGTGAGCGCCAGAGGAGTACTAAAATTCCCTATTAAGTGGCAATCACTTTAATCCCGCTACCCGTGAGCGCAGGGTCTCCTTCAAAATTCTCATGGAACTGTATCATTTAGCGCAGTCTACATGCTCGGGATTGCTGCTTATATTGTCCGTGGGGGTAGTATATGTTGAGAAGACGAAAATGACGGGAGATATGTCACGCTATGTCCAGCCAAGCCGATAAACTTGAACAGATCCGAAGAGGCCTCATCTCAATGGCACTTGACCAGCAGTGGAATTTCAAGTATGCTAAATTTGGAAGAGAACATAAACAGTCTCTCTTTGTTCATGCGTTAAACACTTTTTCAGTGACCAAGGTACTTGCTGAAAACCTCTTCGATCTTGATACTGATTCTGTTATCATCGCGTGTCTGGCCGGATTTCTACATGATTACCAAAAAGCGGATGAGAAGTGGCAGTCAGCAGCTTTAAGCTTTATGAGCGGCAAGCGGGTCCAAGGGAGTGCCTTCTCTCATGATGATGGGTCTGATGACCAACGTTCACGGCTCGTTGACCTTCTCCAACAGGCTGAGGCTGCAATGGATCCCGGTCACACTGTCAAGATTTCCCAGTTCGCAGATCGCATTCTGAATATTATTGTGTACACTCACGATACACAAAATAGAGCAGATGCCGCTCGGAGAAAAAAACAGGTCGGTCCAATTGATGCATTGGTGCCTGTTGTCAGGCTGTCCGATGCCATTGCGAGTATCAAAACTCCCGCTGAGATTCTTCGCCGTGCACATGATCTTGATCTTCCGACGGATAAGACAGTCTCTTTCGAATATCATGAGCTCTCAATGATCCGTGGGCTCACGACGACCTTTCTGAATCAAGCGCTTCTAGAACTCATGAAGGAATGTGGCTATATTCCATTGTTGTATTTTGGAAGTGGAACCGTATACTTAGTTGTAGGGGAGCCAACAATACCGGATAATGTGATGGAGCGTCTTGAAGAGTTGCTTGATGATCAGGTCACGACGTTCCAAGGAACAACATTTTACAAAACACACATCACTAATGCAGTAATTGGGCCATTGACTCAGACTACTTGGCCCTGTGTGCATCTGGCTGATGTGAATTCGATCCCCCAAATACTCGCGCATATCTCAAATATGCCTACAACTAACAAGGACAAGAAATATGGCAAGTCACTTTATGATTCGGCAAAGGCAAAGCATAAACCTGCTGTAGAAACCTTCCTCAAACAAATCGGTGCAGATCGTGATGAGACCCTTGCGGAAATGGGTTCTGATTTTAGTTTTCTAATTTATGTTGCCAGCTTTCTCAAAGAGTATCAGGATATTGCAAAAGCAGCAGGTGTTATCGACGAGTATACCGCCGATGTTAATGATTGGTTGAAAGCACTCTTGGGCGAATTTGATCTCGAGCTATGTTCTAAAAAGATTAAAAATACCGCAGATCTCACAACCCGTGTTGAAATTATTACCAAGCTATGGCAAGTCGGAACCAAAGATCTCCATAGACTGCCTCGCGAAAAGAAACGAAAGATCCTAATTAAAAACTATGAGACCCTAATGGTTCGAGTTCTTAAAAAGTACAAACGTTATGCGCCCCCAATATTTTCAGAAACATCCAAGAAATTGCTTTTTGCTGATGTTGCTCACGTTCCTTTTGTACTTCTCTCGGACACTGAGATCAGATCTCAAGCAGATGGCCCTTCGAAAAGGTATCAGGCCGGAAAAGAAAAGTCAAGGCGGATCTGTAGTCTGTGTGGGGCTGTAGCTGAAGATACCGCTCCTGCGCCATTATTTGGAGATGGGTCTGAAAAGTTCAGTAATTTTCTTCCTGCGGGGGTTAGTATTGGTAGCGGTAAAAAAGCGCAGGTCTGTGATCTCTGCATAGCCGAGGGCACTCTACGTGCGTTATTCTTCCCGTCACCTCCGGCAACTACGTTCATTGTTTTACCCGATCTTTCATTGAGTCCTGAATTAGCGAAACAATGGGCGGACGGTGTTCAATCATTTGCAATGAGGGAAAAAATTGGTCTCAGCTCTAGCCGAGTATGGAACATGACCGATATCTACAAACTATTAGCTCGTGGCGAAATTGTCAACAACGCAACAGATCTCTCTGATCTGTTACACCCGACTAAACAACGTGTTGACGATTTGGCCAAGCATTTGCGTAATGATGCTGGGAAGCCTGAGAATGTTGGATATCGTGATCTTGTAGGTATTGGCAAGCTGGAAACATTTGAGGAGATTGCTCGCGCGCACTTGCACGGAGATATCGAGATTGAACCTGACCATCTGATGGATTTTCAAATGCCCCAACCATTGCAGAGTTCAACCTATTTAACGCCTAATCATCTTTTCATGTTCCTTCGAAATCCACCCTATGAAGACAAAGAAGAATCGAAGAGCACGACTGCAATACGTACATACTTTATGGCGATGCTCTTGGCAGTGGTCTATCATGCCCGCGTAATAACGATGGAAGGATTCCAGCCCATTTCAGATTTTACTCTAAAGGGGCTTGTACGCACTCAATTACCAGCTCCCGCGTCCATTGCACTTGCATCCTACGGGATTACCGAGGAGATGCCTCTCTCGAATGTTAAGGATGCACTGCAAAAGCTGGCGGCTGTAACGTTGATCACTTTATATCAGGTAAAGAAACTTGGCAAGGATCGCCTTCTCAGAATTCTCTCGATGAATCGTGGGGCTATTCTTCGAAGGGCACAGACTGAACTCGGAGAGAAACTCAAGGGAGGGACCCGACGAAGACTGGTCAATTGGCTAGATGTCTTGCCAGATATCGTTGATGATCATCCAATAATAATCGAATGAGGTGATAACTTGGTAATTCGTATGAAAAAAGAAAAAGAAACCACGGATATGGACCGTGTTCGGGAAGTTCGTAATCAGGCTGCTGTAGCCTTGGTTAAATATCTCGACACATTCCATCCTGAGAATACTGGGAGTGACTCGAAGCACTCATTGATGGGACCAGTGGGCAAGTTGCTTGCACGGATAACCACGACTGGTGACATTAATTGGGATGCTGTCAAGGGTTACATCTTAAACATTCACAAAAACCAGCAATCGCAACGGCGTGGAGTTCCCGCGTCAGCAGCAGAACGTTTGGATACTGCTATTGATCTTCTCAAGGAACTCAAAGAGTTGCTTCCACCAACAAAGTGGTTGAAGGCCGTCGAGGACATAGACGATGAGGTCTTCTTCAGCGTCTATAAACAAAAGCTGGTCGGTCAGAGACTCTGGATACAGAAAAAGTTCCATGAATGGCTGAAAAAACGGTTTTCATCAATTGACGAAATAAATAAATATCTCGATCCTGACGAGGTCTACGATTCTTTCGACGAGATGGAAGATCCTTTTTCGTTGCCTGTAGGGCTCAAACCTATCGTGGATGAATTTTGGACGGACTACAAAAAGGGAGGAAAGGAGGAATAGATATGCCTGTGAAAATACCACCAACGTTTTCAAAACTTGAACCATATTTAGTAGACAAAATCTCGCCGCTTCTAGATGCTAGGGTGGTGCAGATCCTTCTATTACGGCAAACACATGACTACACAATCTTTCGTACTGAAGAGAGCCGAGAATTGAACACGGTTGTGATTCCTGAGGACATCACTAGTACAGATCCCGTTGTCAAAGTAGCATTTCTTGCTTCAAAACAGAAGGCTCCAGAAACTAGGATGTACTCACGCTTTCTAAGGACAGTGAGTAATATCACCTGCCAATTGAAAGATGGATTATGTATGAAGTGTCCTCGCTGCGTTCTCTTTGGGGCGGTAAACGTCTCGGGCAAAGCAAAATACAACATCAAGCACAGGATCGAATATTCTACCGCCTTCTCGATTGAAAAATACGAGGATCTCTTGGAATCGATCACCTTCAATGCCGTTGCTGAAAATTCCCAGTTGACTGGTCAAGCGCTCAATGTCACACATAATGTCCGACCACTTGCCAACTTTCCCTCTGTCGTCACACTAACTTCGGTGACGTGGCAAGAACTAGCGTTGTACCTGAAGACTGTGTTGGCAACCAAGTCATATGGTGCTGAGACCCGGACAAAGGGTGACATGCGAAATGTGGTGCTAGGGATAGTGGCCGGTTATGAAGAGGTTATCACATCTCTTGAATATGCTCTTGAGCTTGCAGCAGTCTGGGAGTCTGAAGACTTGGCCAAGGAGACCGAAAAAATACTGCAAAAATATGTACAGCTCAGCGCTTCGCGGAAGAACATAGTCACTCTCTCTGCTGAAGAGGTTGCTGACCTAGTATCATCAGTCCAAGATCTTTCTGTGGATGAACCCTTTGTCAAGTCAATGGAGAAACAGGCTAATGACTTTGTCAAACTTGCTGTTAAAGAGCAGAAGACCAAGTCATAGGAGAAGGAGTGGAGTTGAATGAGCGAACCAGTCGTTAGCGTTGTGTTGATGACAAGTCATGACTTTCTATTCTATGCTAGTCAGGACTATGGTTCGGTTGCTCGACCTGCTGACGTGATTGGGAACTACGCACTGATGTATGCCCTGAATCGTAATATCCCCGAGATTAGGCGGCTTGTGAGTGGGTCCACCCCATTTTACGACGTGGATTTGCCTAAGATGAATATCTATGCAACACCCGCAACGTTCACAGATTTTTTTGTGCAAGTCTCGGCCAGCAAGACATCCAATTGGCTAGACCATAGGTTGTTACTTGGCGAGGAGATCTCGACACGCTGGAATCGATTCAATCCAACGTTGATCACGTGGAACAGTATCGGTGAGAGTCTTCTTGATAAGATGTCTAAAGACAGGTACAATCTACCAAAGACTGGAGGATACTACAAACATCCTCCTCTCGCCAATTTTTATTTCTATACTGTTGGACCACCGCCACCGAGTGTTATCCGGATCGGCAAAAAATACACAACAGCACGGATCAAACACTTTGCTCTCGAATACACGATTAAGGAGGGTCGATTCAGTCCTACTTGTCCCGTGACCGTCAGTGATCTTCCTGATGAGACCGAAATATTACAAGGTTCGATTCTTACAATCCCTCCTGTGCCTGTCATCACGGATAGTGTTCTCGAGGGGGCGTATCTCGAAGCAACCGATCCTAAAGGGCTTGTTCATCGGATTCCTATCCCGCGGACTGATAGATTTCCAATGACATGGGGGAGTTGATCTATTGTGAGCGACCCGGTTCACACCGTTACTGTGGGTGACGCCTTTGTCACATTGACAGACCGACAATGGGGTCAGATCGAGCATCTCTACGAACACCAAGTACGTACTATTACGAGCAAGAAGAAGGTCTTGCTTGTAGACGCACCTACAGGCTCGGGCAAGACTCTGGCGGCTCTTGCCCGGGTCACCGAACGGAGACTGCCTGCTATCTTCATCTATCCGACTAATGCCCTAGTCAAGGATCAGGTGGTGTCTATTTGCGAACTGTTAGAGAAAAAAGATTACGATGTCCGACTTATCGATTCCGTGTGGGATCCCTCAGAGGAGCCCTCTCCAGTTGATGACAATACTGTTTATGTGATCCACCTGACAGGTGAAACACTTGATTCCATGGCCAAGGATAGTTCCAAGGGCGTTGCGATGGAACGAATATTGAAGGGGACTCACAAGAGGGGCGGTCTGAGGATTATCTTGACGAATCCTGATACGCTCTTTCTCATATCCTCAGGACGCTATGCTAGGAGTGGTCTGATTGCTGAACAAATTGACACCTTCAAAACACTGGTTGTAGACGAGTTCCATCTGTATTCTGGACCTGCACTTGCACGATTAATTTACATGTTGAATGATCTATGCATCTCCCCCGATGACCCCGCTTTTGAGATTGTTTTTCTAAGTGCTACCCATGGTGATACCCTTGACTTGCTCCAGAGTACATACCGGGATCTTGACATAATCAAGACTCCGGTCTACACCGAACGTGGGGCTGATAGGCATCAAGTACGGTACATTTCTCAATTTGATATACGTACTCAGTCGTCAGTGTTACAGTCTTTGGAAGATGTTTCAGCCGTTTCAGAAGAGCTGATTAAATGGTATGATACCTCATACAAATGGCATTCTGAAAGATCACCTGCTGTAAAAGTACTGGGCATCTTCTCTTCTGTTACATTTGCAATAAATGTCGCCCGACAAGTCAAAGAGATCCTTCTTGCCCGTGGTGATAACCCTGATGAGATTGTCTTTCAACATCATGGTCTTGTCCCCAAGAGAGCGCGACCTGAGATATCCCGTCTTCGCGAAGCAATTTTGATTGGCACCTCTTCAATTGAAGTTGGTGTTGATTTCGATGTTCCATTTTTAGTGGCCGAGGCTCATGATCTTGCATCTTTTCTCCAGAGATTTGGTAGAGGTGGAAGACATGCTTCCTGTGCGGGTACACTATATGTCCCATTGCCAATGGCCAGCCGGTTGAGTGCCGTCAATACAATCTCATATCCCGAATTTATTGATCAGGCTCAGCAGGCATTTAATGAACTGCCATCATATGCACGCTTCGTGTGTAGTCCACAAGCAAGGAAGATCTTGTTAGCAATGGCCTTGGCAGGGAGCACAGTTGTTTCATACTTCAGGGGCCGCAAAGTCATATTTGATGTCCCTAAGGCGGCAGAGTATTATCAACATCTTGTTTCGGCAAATGCTACAGTGAGCGTTGGGGAGTATAGTCTTGTTGAAAACTTTGGACTAACCGACCAAAAAGAAATAGAGGCATACCTCAAGAAATTCTATGTGAAGGTCATTGCTAAAAACAGTCTTGTCCGCGGAACTATGAACTCGATTCTTGTACAAATTCCACTTAGGTTTATCACCGGAGAGACCGGGACGATCATTGCAGAGCTTGATATATTTGATATATTCCGACTGACTGGTCATCTGGAAAAGGCTTTACAGCATTGGGAGCGTATTCCGTCTGGAGTCCGTAGCAGGCACCTTCCTGACGAATATATCTTTGTAATTGAAGATCTTGTGCGACAAGGGTATCCTCGTGTTGCAATTGCAAATAACGCTATTTGTAGAAGAAGAGCAGTCGTATTTACAAAAGACGATATCACGATAAAAATCAGAAACCAGCGATTACGCGAGATTATTGAAGAACTGCTTGACATGCGAAATCTTGTATTCTATTGGTGGCGTATGAATAGAAATGTTGATTACCGACTTCCTCGACTGTTTTGTGAAGATAGCAGTGGGGGTGTAGTGATCGGGGATTGGTCCCTCGTTGCTGAATTTCTAGAGCATGAAAGAACAAATGAAACGAAGGATGTGATTTCGATTTGATCTCTCTCCAGTTCTATCTACAAAGTCCGTTCACAGGAAGTCTTGACTTTACGGGGACCGCCTTGCGTGGGGCCTTTCTCAATATGCTTAAATCGGATGATCCCGAGTTGAGTAAAACACTCCATGACTCGCATGAGACCCGGATTTATTCTCTTGTTCCTTTTCCGACAGATACACGATTCCAGACGCTCTTTAATGAAGGGGAGACCTATAATTTTGCAGTGCATGTATTGGATGCAGGGTCTCTCCGGACGGGAATTAGAAATCTTATCATCCGTCCACCAAAGACGATTAGACTGCATCATTACCAATTTCCTGTCAGCAGAATCGACTATACCCAGCTAGATTTTGAGGCTCTTATGGCCGAGTGGACCGATGAGTTCCGATCAACACTTTGCACTCCGTACAAGATCGTGATGCGGTTTCTTACTCCCACTCACCTCTCGCACTATGGTAGCGACTTTTCCACTCTGTTCCCACAGCCAGAACGTGTCTTTCCATCTCTTTTGCGTGTGTGGAATAATATTGACCGTTTACCCTTGATCGAGAGAGTTTCAGAATACCGCGACTGGGTTGAACAAAAGGTCTCTATTAGTCGTTATAATCTCCGTACGACCGAGATTAGGATGGGCACGCGAAGGAAGATTATTGGATTCATTGGCGAAACCGTTTACAGCATTCATGATAATGATAGTCCCTTTGCGGCTTTAACTGCATCCCTATCGCGTTTTGCGGAGTTGAGTAACGTTGGAAAAAATAGAACTGCGGGGTTTGGCCGTGTGGAAGTGCGATTAGGTCGTAGAGGCTGGGATAGAAGAGATCAACCATAATTATCCAGCAAAGGGGGGGACTGATTTTGTACATATTACCTGAAAATGTTCGGCGTAGGGTGTTGAGGCGCTATAGACGAAGGTCTCGTGAAGTTGTTGTTGATGAACGGTTCCGTGGATGGGCTTGGCAATATCCGCCAATTGATCCACCGTATGATATTCAACTCTCTCTTAGTGAGATAACTGGGCGATACTGCGCGACAATGAGAGACATCTATCTCCGTCATGTCGAGCATGTCCGTAAACCGACAACGCCTAAGATGATTAGTGGAAAACTCTATCATGAGACTGCGGCCCTTGCTTTTGAAAATGCTAAGAAGATACTTTACTCAATAGGTAAGATGACGGGGTCTGAGCTCGTGCAACATATGTCCGAGATCAGGGACCGTGTTATCGAAGATCTTCTAAATCGAACAAAAAAACCGGACGTGGTTGATCGTGGTGGCGAATATGCTCCGAAGATATGGGGCAAGAATATGCTCTGGATATGGGATACTTCCACGAGTCAAATTGCCTATTCTGTTGATGCTGTTCTCTCGACTCAGCCTTATTTGGGACTTGATGCATTAGTCAACACGGCTATTCCTGTAGTCGTGGAGCAACGTCTTGATGGTCGAAATCTTGGACTAAGTGGTCATCTCAGTGCCGATGCTTATGGACAAGAAGGAATTGTGATGGATATTAAGACGGGCCGGTTGCAGCGATTTCATAGGCTTGCTACAGCAGGATATGCACTGGTGATTGAGAGTATCTATGAATACCCCGTCGATGTCGGTTGTATTATCTATTGCTGGTTTAACACTGCACCCGAGCCACAAATCAAACATGACGTTCACAGTATTGATGAGCCGTTACGTCAGGAGTTTCTCGAATTACGCGACGAAGCAATGAAGCTGGTCTATGACGAACGCGATCCCGGAATGCCTGATCAATGCTATGAGGATTGTCCCTATTGGAATCAATGCCATTAATACTATTTCGAAAAAGTTACAGGTCGCAATGCATAGACCACTGCGACCAGATTTCGTGAAAACTAAGGACGATCACGTCCTACCTGCTCTGGTTGAACTATCGATGGTACGTCGCATATCGTTGGTCATTAGGTCCATAGTCCCTCTACCAATGGCAGCGGGTAACAGTAACCTCAACGCCATGCTGAAGATCACACGTGAGAGGTACTGTGAACTATTTAGGCCAGTTTATGATGTCTAAGGAAACCAAAGTTTTAGGCTGTTGTTGACAGACCATGTCAGTTTACCAGGGCCACTCGGGTTGTTCAGGGATAGTATTCATTTTTAATCACCAAGTAGCCCTGCACAAGATCCATAGACAAGGAATGATCATTCAATTGGACCGTAGACCGGAATGTTTCTGAAAAATCGGAAACTTTCTACAATACGAGAGACCTTTTCAGGTACAACTTGTTCTCTGGAATTGGTGAGGTATGTGCGTTTGCACATTGCAACTCTAGGACTCCATGCGAATCAGCGTATCGAACACGTAGTGATGAAAAAGGGTGCTGACAAGGTCGTGCTCGTCTACACAAAAAAGAATGAACATCTTCTTCCCGTCCTGATTGATCGGTTCGAAAAGGGCAAGATCTTTGCAGAGGGCGTTCTTGTTCATCCGTGGGACTACAGGAAAATTCTTGCATCAATCCTCTCTATTGTTGTTGAGAACGAAGAGTATGAGGTTGTGGAATTCAACGTTTCATGCGGGACCCGTGTGATGACAGCAGCCACCTATGCAGCAGCAGCCCTACTTGAGGCAACGGTTTATGTTGTGAGTGAAAACGACACCGATGTTGTAGGAGAACTTGTTGCGTTCCGTCCACTATCGCTACAGACCCTATTAAGACAAAAACGAAAGATTCTCACAAGATTGCTCAAAAATGGCGGTGCCGTTGAGTCGATGGCCCAATTAGGTTCGCGTGAGAGTCTCGGAGCGAGCTCTGTTTCAAAACACGTCAAAGCACTTGAAAGAATGGGTCTTGTGACCAAAAAGGCACACGGACGAAAAACGAGCGTTGCGATAACCGATCTCGGAAAGATAATTCTAAGACTCAGGCAAATTCGGAATCCAGGTACTGATGATGATGAAGCGTGATCCTCCATCGCCTCTCTCTCAATCCAAACGTGAACAAGAATCAAAACTGTGGAAGATGTATGCATCATTAATCTCAAAGGAGATTGGCCTCAGAACTCTGTCTGCACAAGTGCCTCTCAACATTCCTGCGTTGTGGGGCGATCTTGTTGAAACATACTCCGCAGACATCGAACTTGCTCCAGATGCCCCGTTGGAACAGCACATTCCTCTTGCCGGTGCAATAGCTTTCGCCTGTATGAATCAAGTACTCTCTGCCTATCCTGTTTGTGATTCATGCCGTATTGATATGTCCCTAGAATTTGCAAGGCAACAGCTGCCAGTCCAAGAGTCTGAACGATGGCTCAATCTGTGGCAGAAGACCACACCGAAAATACAGGTACCTCCCAATCTTGTGTATTATCCCTCAAAGTATTTTTCTTTTCTTTATAGTCTGACCGAAAAGGTGGGCCTTTATCAACTCATTCGCGAGTTGACCAGTCTTTACAGGGGTGACATTGAACTTCATTTCTCTGATTATGTAAGGTATTTATCTCGTAGGTTTCGCTATTTTTCGACAGGGATCGACAAGACCGAAATTAAATTGATTGAGACCTTCCTGAATCACCCGGAAAAAAGTGTTCGCGATATAGCACAGGAGCTGGGTATGAGCCCGCAGTGGGTATCTACGAAAACAGCAGACCTCAAAGCTCGCGGAATTCTCAGGCAATTTGATTGGTCGCCATTCTCTCGGATAAATATCCGTATGTTTCATGTGTTCCTCACAGGTGTTGGTGATCTTGTCGATCCGCTTCTTCTTGTTCGTGATAGCCCTTTTTTGTACCTGTTCCAAAATCTCATTACTGGCCATGCCGATGCTCTTGCAATCTTTTGCGTCCCGGATAATCTATCATCCATCCATGCGCTCACCAGCTTTGAGCGATTAGCCGCTAAGTGGAATGTTGATATTGAACTCTTTGAGGTCGTTCGTTCGGGTCGATTATATAATTTACAATTTTATGATTCCGTTCGCAAAAAATGGTCTATTCCTTGGCACAGTATTCAATCGGATATGTTATCAGTGGATCCTTCTCTCACCTCTTATTTGGAGATGATCACCTACTTCCGAAGTAGGCCTCAGATACGCTTGATCGAACTCGACTTGCAAATCCTAAATGCCGTTCAATCTGGGATCTCTGGAGTCGCCCGCATCCGGCAAGCTGTAAAAAGCGGGCAGAACATCGTTATCAAGCGTCTGCGGCTATTGAAAAGACATGGCCTTATCATTCGTTTTTCCGAACTGCACAATGTGGGACTTGTTGAACGTATTGTACTCCAGACTGAGGATCGGACTGCTGTTCACCAACTTGCATATCTCTCTTTTCGGTTGCCTGTTGCAACTCTCTCTCTCAGTTCTGAAAATCAATTGACCGTTGTCTTGGATCTGCCTGCTGGCGACTCAACAAGACTTCTTCGTGTCATTGATTCACTTGATGCGGACATCTTCACGGCATTACTTGGAGAACCGCTCTATGGCGGTTGGAAAATTCCTCTTCACCTTTGGAACACATCATTACAGATGTGGGATTCCCCTGTCAATCAGATCCGCAGCTGGCTGGACCAACTTCTCTGACAACGGATGGGCGTAGACCACCTATTTGTTAATGCAATGATCGGTCCGTGTAGTCTTTGTAGTAGTCATGATGTCATACTCCATTCTCAATATCATAATCATATAGGTAAAGATGATATGTTCGTCTTACAGCAAAATCCTTGTTTGATTTTGCATCTCAACAATTCGGATTGTTTTATTAGTTGTCTTTTATATCCGGTTATTTGTGGAATCTGTGAAAAGCGAGTTTGGATATGTACACGACTTCGTATCGCAGTCCTATTCATATCAATTCATACATTGACTCTACTACGTTTCTCACTATTACCGATCACCATGCCTTTTTGCAGAACCTCGTTTATTGTATCTGCGTGGAAATGCCCCTACTGGAAATTGGCTCAGGTAAAATTGATCTTATGTGGCCACTATTTAAAATTAATATGATGCAAGTGGCTCTGCGAAAAGTCCACATGGATTGATTAATCATATCGGGATAGGTCCTGAAGAGTTTTGATTCTGGACATAGACCAGTGTTCATACTTTTCACAACCACGTTTTACTAACTTTCTATACAGAGCCGATGCAAGTTGTCCTATTATGTGTGTACTCATCGCGTTTTTACGTTATACCTCAATTGTGGTGGTCTTTATAAAGGGCCTTGCAAAATCAGCACCCCCTCATCACCACTCCCCATAAAGACTTATGAGGCCCTC